>JAIUMT010000066.1 GCA_022565415.1 Balneolales bacterium
AAGAATCTCTTTGAAATCCCGTCTATTGTTACCGATTCGCTGGGTACCATCCTTCATTACCGCAATATCGACGAGCGGCAATTACGTCCCGAGACGGTAGAAAAATTCGCCTCATTAAACGACCCTATTGCCATTACCGTAATGGATACCGATGGTGGAGTTAATTATCAGTATGCCTATTTTGGGGAAAGCGCGATCGTGCAAAGTTTACGATTTTTCCCATATATACAGTTCGGACTTTTAGCTGTCTTCCTGGGACTGCTTTATCTGAATTTGAGCAATATTCGCCGCACGGAGCAATCTAATTTGTGGGTTGGAATGGCTAAAGAGGCGGCACATCAGCTCGGAACTCCGCTTTCTAGTATGATGGGGTGGGTAGAGCTGTTGCGATCTACCACCAAAGAGCAGGAGTCGGTTGGCATCGCCCTCGAATTGGAAGAGGATATTCGAAGGTTGCAAAATGTGGCCGATCGGTTTAATAAAATCGGGTCATCGCCTGAGTTAAAACCGTATCGCGTTGAGCCTGTGTTGAATCAGGTAATCGATTATATCGAGAAACGTCTTCCACGCATCGGAAAAGTGGTCGAAATCCGTCGGGAAATTGCCACAGATTTGAAGATTCAGCTAAATCAGGATTTGTTTTCCTGGTCTATCGAAAATTTGATGAAAAACGCGCTTGATGCCATCGACAGCAAAAAGGACAATCAATTCGTGGCAATTCGTACCTACATTGAATCGAACAATCTCGTTATCGAAATCGAAGATTCGGGCAAAGGCATAGAGAAAAAGCTGTTTGAGGAAATTTTCACGCCCGGCTACAGCACGAAAAAGAGAGGATGGGGACTCGGACTCAGCCTCACTCGCCGAATTATCGAGGAATACCACGGAGGCAAAATCATTGTTCTGAGGTCGGCTCCGGGCGAAGGCACCGTGTTTCGCATAACCCTGCCCGGAAAGTAACTACTTTTCTCGGTTTTTTAGATAACGAAGCACGTATTTGCCCAGAATATCGAATTCCAAATTAACGCTGTCGCCCGGCTGAAGTTGGTGCATGTTGGTGTGTTCGTGGGTATACGGGATAATCGCGACGGTAAATGCGGTTTTCTCTTCGCGTGCAACGGTTAAGCTGATTCCGTTTAGTGTTATACTACCCCGACCAACGATGTAATCCGAATATTCGTCGGGAAATCCAACACGATACAACCATCCGGATTCTTCTTCGACAACCTCCAGAACTTCCCCAACGATGTCGACATGTCCCTGCACCACATGACCATCCAAGCGCTGATCAAACGTCAACGATCTTTCTAGATTCACTTTGTCGCCCGTTTTTGTTTGCGAAAAATTGGTCTTTCGGAGGGTTTCCTCAACGAGTTGGGTGGTGAATGAGGTCGCATCGCAGGCGATAACCGTCTGACATACGCCGTTCACGCACACACTATCGTCGACCGACAATTCTGTAGCGAATTTCGACGAAAACTTCATGGTTCGTCCGCCGTTTGTGTCGATGGCTTCTTCCACCCGACCTAAATCTTCAATAATTCCAGTAAACATGGTTATAATAGTTTTGCTTTAAAATCTTCCTGTGAACAACATATCGGGTCCGACTTGTTCCCACGAACTGCTTCGGAATTCCATAATTTCTTGCATTCGTTCGATGCCGAGTCCTAAAATCGAGCGTTTTCCACCGCCGAGTAACTTGGGCGCTACGAATAGGTGCAACTTATCTACCAACCCTTGCTTGAGCAATGCGGTTCCGAGCGACCCACCTGACTCTACCATAACAGAACTCACTCCAAGCCGCCCGAGTTTCGCCAGGGCCAGATCCAAATCGGCATGACCATCCACCTGCGACACCGAAATCGTCTTGCCACGGTACGCATCGGGCTGAAGCAACCTCAGCACTTCATCGTCTGCGGAGGGCTCGCTGAGGGCCCTGTTGTGCGTTACGCGGTAGGTTTTGTCCACATACTGATCGTTGAACAAATTCAGATGCGCAGGCAATTCCCCGGGACCGTCCACAATCACCCGCACTGGCTGACGCCCTTCTATTTTCCGAACCGTCAATCGCGGATTGTCGAAAAGCGCGGTATGCCGGCCAATCATCACTGCATCGTACACACTTCGCCAATAATGCACCTTCGTGAGCGCCTCGTCCGAAGTTATCCACTGCGATTCTCCGTTCTGAGCCGCCGTGTATCCATCGAGTGTTTGGGCTATTTTGAGCATCACATACGGGCGCTCTGTAGTGATATGGTGCAAAAAGAATTCGTTTTGAAGCGTCGCTTCTTCTTCCATCAGTCCGAGATCGACCTGAATCCCATTTCGTCGCAACATGGCGATCCCGGCGCCCGAAACCTTCGGATTTGGATCCTCAAGCGCCACAACAACCCTCTTCAATGGCAATTCCGATAAGGCCAACGCGCACGGAGGCGTCTTTCCGTAGTGCGAGCAGGGCTCGAGCGTCACATACACCGTCGCATCAATGAAATCCCGCTCATCCTTCACACGCTTCAACGCATTCACCTCAGCATGCGCCTTGCCATAGCGCTCATGATACCCCTTGGCCAACAATTTTCCCTCCCGCGAAACAATCACACAGCCAACCAACGGATTCGGACTCACATACCCGCGCCCCTTCTCCGCCGCACGCAGCGCCATTTTCATCCATTTCGCATCGTCTTTCGTAAATACCGGCTTAACTTGTCTCACAGCTATAAAAATTTCAGATTTTGGGATGATGTCGCCGTTGCTCCCGCCCCGTTCAACACCCTTACTTCCGGCACCCGCAAGCTACATATCAACACGCACTGCAACACCAAAAGACATCCCAATACGTATCCTGCTCCTGCTGACAGTCCATGGCCATCACAATACCAAATTACACGTGAACACGCACTGCAACACCAAAAGACATCCCAAGGCGCTCCAAGTTACGATTATTCCCGAACCATTACCCGAGCAAATGCCGTTCAAAGATTCATGGGCCTAAAATAAAAAAGTCCTGCCCGGTGATTACACCAGGCAGGACTCAAATATCAATCGGCAAACATTCTTACATGAAGAATCGTCGGAAATCGTTGATTTCAGCATCTTCTTTGAGTCGTTCTACCCAAATTTCCTGAAATCCTTGTGATTTCTGTTGTTGCAGACGCTGACGTGCTTGCTGACGAAACGATGAAGGAATGGTTGCATCGGCTTCTGGTTGTGAGCGATCTGTAACATAAATCACAAATGCGGCATTATCGCCTGTTACAACCTTAGAAACTGTATTTAACTCAACTCCGAAAGCTGCTCCGACTACTTTTGGCTCACGTCCGGCACCTGGAATGGTATTGGCAGAAAGTCGCAATGTAGATACAGTTTGCACTTCTTTTCCATCAGCAGCAGCTAAGGCTTCTAATGTGTTATTTGAAGAAAGCAATTGCTCAACGCGGGTACGAGTGAGGTCCTGACGTTTCTTGGCTCGAAGTGTTGTTTCGATTTGAGCTCTAACTTCTTCGACTGGTCTTGGACCGGCACTGATAACTTCACGAACTTTTAATACGATGAATCGGTCGTCCAGTTCAATAACCTCAGGAATTACGTTTCTTCTGGAGATTTTTTCAAGTTCAGCAAGTAGAATTCGGCTCTGACCAATTCCTGTGATGAACGGAGTATCTTTGGTTGCGAAACCTTCTGAAACGGGTAGCCCGCGTCGTTCTGCTTCACGATCAAATCCGTCCATATCGGCAAACTCACGGAAGTCCATAGCATCTTCACGTTGCTGACGAATTGTTCCGCCACCGTCTGCTTCAATAATGCGGGAAAATTGTGCAAGTCGAACTTCCTGGTTGGTGCGGTCTAATACCTGGAAAATCACAAATGCGTTACCGTCTTCCAATGGCTGGGTTAGATTTCCAACACGGGTGTTGAAGATTGCGTTGCCAATAGCAGTAGAATAGTCGCCGCGGGCTACATAGCCTAGATCACCGCCACGAACTGCAGAATTATGTGCCGAATTGCTACGCGCGATATCAGCAAAAGACTCGCCTGCATTAACACGTGATACAATATCACGGGCAGCGGCTTGTTGTTCAGCACGGTTTGCCTCAGTAAAGTTCAAGCGGATTGTACGTACACGGGTAAATTGCTCAGATCCGGTGCGGCTAGCTGATTTCTTGGCAATGGTAACCAAATCGTCGTGGACAATTGGGTTCGTTACTTCGCCGGTTTGCATAGAAACGGCATCAGCAAGGTACCAATTAACTTCAGAGGCATTTAACCAACCACCGTAAAACGGGCGATCTGAAAAGTTTTGGTAAACAAAGATGGAGTCGTTTTCAGCTGAGGCAAAACTAGCACGCATTCCATCGATTTCACTGATGATGCGTATCGTGTCTTCTGAGGTTGGAAGTTTAGAAAACTCAACAAAGTCGAATCTCCAGGACTTGTCCTGCTGGAATTTATCGCGGTTTGCACGATAATAGCTACGAATTTCAGAGTCACTGATGGTCAATTCGTCGTCTGAAACACCAGAGTATGGGAAGCGAACAAACTGAAGAGATGCAGTTGAGTTCTCACGAACAAATTCCTGGCGAATTTCATCGTCGCTAACACGCAGAGACGATTCGATGTAGGCATTGAGTTTTTCGCGACTACGTTGTTCACGAAGCTGAGCTTCGATATTCAACCAGATTTCGGTGTTTTCCGGAGCTGCAATAGCGTCTTGCATGGCAAGTCGATCAATGCTTCCATCTTCACGGGTGAAAAACTGAGCAACCATTGGGTGCGGACGATCGCCGGTAATCATTTCAATCACTTCTTCGTCGGTGACTATGATACCGAGGCGTTCCATTTCCGAATCGATGATGCGTTCGAGCACCAGTTCATCCCAGGCGAGTTCATCGTAATACGAGCGCATTTCCATCGTTGGTGCCTGACCAGTTTGTTCCTGGTAGCGTTGTGTATACGCATTTACCCGGGCATTGTACTCCTCAGAGGTAATAGCACGGCCGTTTACTTCACCAAATGAACGGGGTCCGAGCATGATAGAGTCTATCGCACCTGTATCGGCGAGTCCCCATAGTAGACCAAATGAGAGAATCAGTATCCAGAAGATAACTTTTGTACTGTTTCTCAGTCTTTCCATCAGAGCCATTGAAAAATCCTATACCAGTTAAATGAATGTAAATTGTGATGTAGACACCACGGAAAAATTAGCAATTTAGCCTCATAATATACGAGGCTTTACGACGAAACTCAAAACACATCAACCAGGCGTATGTGTCGAAGGAAATGACGCGGATTTTCGTTGATATCCTGAACGAGGCGATTCACATTCACTGTAAGTGTATCCAGGTTATCGTATAACGACGGATCGTTGACCAATTTCCCGAGAGTACCCTCGCCATCGTTAATCTTTTGCATGATTTGAGCCAGGTTGGCACTCACGTCTTTTAAAGAAACCGACATCTCCTGCAACTCAACCGACGTCGCTTCCAAATTCTTAATAGTGCGTTGAATTTCTCCACGCTCTTCGGAGGTAAGCTCTTCTAGATTCGAAAGCATAGACTCCAGGCTTCTCAGACTTTTAGCAATATCGTTACGGGTTTCGGAAATGAGCTCATCCACCTGACCTGTAGTTCTCTGCAGGTTCCCCAAAGTGCCTTCGATGTCGGCGCGACCACCTTCTCTGAACATCTCTTCAATTTCGGTTAGTAATGTGTTCACCCGAACAGTCGATTCCGATATGTTAGTAGATATTTCCGAGCCCGAGTTAGCAAGTTCTGCAAACATTCCCTCATCGTAAACACCTTCTAAGTCGCCTCCATAAGGAATCATCTCGGAGGAGTTCCCACGCTGAATTTCAATAGCTTTTGAGCCAAGTAAATCCACAGATGTGATTATAGCAAGCGACCCTTTAGGAAGTCCGTCGGGCACGTTAAGGTTTATCGTAACACGAACACTATCGCTTTGCAACAATTCGAGTTTCTGAACCGATCCAATTTTAATACCACTTACAAGAACTGTAGTACCAACTGAAAGTCCGTCAACTTTGGCATAATCAACATGATAGACTGTCCCCATTCGAAAAATGGGAGCATCTTTCATTACGCGGAAACCAACGAAGCCCACCACAATGGCGAGCACAACCGTGATCCCGATTTTAAGTTCATTTCCTAATCTCAACGTATTGTCTCCATTTTATTGCTCTTAAACGCTGGTTTTCCGATTATCGGATTCACACCTGATTGCAACACTAATAATTTCATATTTGATATTCACTTGCTCTGGTGAATTCCATGAGCCGTTTATTATCAGACTTCTTCAGCTCATCAATCGTACCATACCAACTCAACTTCTGCTCATCAATAAACGCCGCGAACTCAGCCACCCTCAACACACTATGCATGTCGTGAGAAATAACCACCGAGGTTATCGATAAATTCTTCGACATGTGAATAATGAGGTCGTTAATTTCGTCTGATGTCTCCGGATCTAGTCCCGAGGTTGGTTCATCATACAGCAAATACTCTGGCTCAAGCACAATCGCTCGCGCCAAGCCCACTCTTTTCTTCATACCACCCGATAATTCGGAGGTTCCTTTGTCGCCAATGTTCTCCAAGTTCACCATTTCCAGGCACGACATCACACGATCGCGGATTTCCTTCTCGGTTTTACGGGTAAAATACCGCAACGGGAAGGCCACGTTTTCGAATGCAGATATGGAATCGAACAAGGCACCGCCCTGAAAAAGAACTCCGAATTTCTGACGAACGATGCGAAGGTCTACATAAGTCAAGTCATTCAAGTTTCTTCCATCGATTAACACATTGCCAGAATCTGGGTACATCAACCCGTTTAAATGCTTCATCAGCACAGATTTACCAGACCCGGACTTACCAATGATGGCCAACGTAGTACCGTCATTGATGGTTAGATTCACATTGTCCCAGACAAGTGTATCGCCGAATGATTTTTTTAAATCTTTGATTTCTAGCATGGGTTATAACAGTAACGCAGCTAGTACAAAGCTGGATAAGAGTACATAAATACAGCTCAAAACCGTCGCACGGGTGGTTGCATAACCAACTCCTTCGGCACCGCCACTTGCAAAATAGCCTTTGTAACAGGATATAGATGTAATCACGAAGCCGAAAACGAACGATTTGATAACGCCAAACGCTACATCCCAGGGGAAGAAGTACAATCTGGCACCTTCCATAAACTCATACGTGGTGACAGTATTGGTCATGTAACCGACAATTGCCCCGCCTATGATTCCCGAAATAGCGGTGGCCATGTAGATGATTGGAAAAGTAAGAATTCCGGCAATTACACGTGGAATTACCAAAAATGTGACTGAATTGAACCCCATAGACTCGAGTGCATCAATTTGTTCACTAACGCGCATATTCCCGAGTTCGGTAGCAATTCGGGCGCCAACCCTACCAGCCAGTACAAGCCCGCTAATTACCGCGGCAAGTTCGATAATCATCGATTGGGAAGTAATAGCCCCAATAGTTGACTTAGGAATTAAAGCAGAAGTGAACTGATAGGATGTCTGAATTGTTAATACAGCTCCAGTAAAAAAACCAGCAAGGGAAACTATACCCAGCGAATCCACACCCGTTTTAACCATCTCGCTAAAGAGGTTTTTTCGGTAAGTTTTAAACTCCGTGGCCGATCGAATGGCCTCATAAAGTAACCGGCAATATTTACCAATCTCAAGAAAAAGCTGCATTTATTCTGATGAATTCAGCGTTTAGGGGTATCCATCACGAGTATATTCGTAATTTTTGGGACTTTTTTTTCCGCTATATTTTAAGCAATAAATTTACTCTTATTATAATGACAATCCTAACCAGGCGCCCGTGAAAAAAAGTATTCTGTTTTTTATCGCTCTGTTTGCATTCTGCAGCCTCGCTGAAGCTCAGTATGGTCCGCGGGCAACGTATAGGTTTTTGAACATTCCCATCTCGGCACAAGCCGCAGCTTTAGGTGGAGTTCCGATCTCTCTTATTGAGGCGAACCCTGCTCAAATGCACGCAAACCCCGCATTTCTGAACAGTTCAACCTCCGGAAGCGTCTCGGCAACGTGGGCTCGGTACCTTTCAGAAGTAGATATGGGCAACATCAGCGGAGCGTATCATCGTCCTGGAATTGGCACATTTGGTGTTGGACTTCGCTACCTGAATTACGGAGATTTTGAGCAAATCGACGCTTCCGGGAACAACCTCGGCTCGTTTAGCGCAAATGATTTCGCACTGAAATTGGCATTTGCCCGCGAATATTTAGACTTAATTCAGTACGGAATCGGCGTTGACTTAATTCACAGCTCCTATGAGTCGTTTACATCTTCCGGTTTCGGCGTATCGGGCGGAGTCATCGTCAATTTAGCCGACGAACAAACCTCCTTCGGACTCTCATTCGTCAATTTAGGCAGTCAGTTCACCACCTACGACGGAACTCCCGAAAACCTTCCATTCGATCTGCGAGCCGGTGTAAGCCGCAAACTCCAATATTTGCCCCTGCGGTTAAGTCTTACTGCACATTCACTGCACCGTTGGGACATGACAACCCCAAACGACACTGAAGAACCAGGGTTTGCATCCAACTTTTTCCGTCACCTAACCATCGGTGGAGAATTCCTCTTCTCAGACAACTTTCATTTCCGACTCGGCTACAATCAGTACTTACACGACGAGCTCAAAACAGACCGCCGAATTGATCTCGCGGGATTTGGCTTCGGTGTTGGTATCACTGTTAAATCTATTGGCTTCGAAATTAGCCGAACTTCCTACAGCGAAATGGGACATTTACTACAATTAGGCTTACAAACACGATTTTAAACACATTATGATTCGATATCTCACTTCCGGGGAGTCTCACGGACCCGAACTTACCGGTATTGTTGAAGGTATGCCAGCTGGTGTACCTATTTCCGTAGACGACATTGCATTACACCTCGCACGCCGACAACAAGGCTACGGCCGTGGTGGACGAATGGCCTTCGAAAAGGATGTTCCTAAGTTTCACTCTGGAATTCGATTTGGAAAAACCTCCGGCGGACCAATCGCGATGTCTTTACTGAACCGTGCGTACGAAAAAGATGCCGCAAACTGGCCTGTTGTGATGGCAGTTGACGGAGACGGAAAAGACGTTGAGCGAATCACCATTCCTCGACCGGGTCATGCCGATCTCGTTGGCAACCAAAAATACCGTTTCGGAGACATCCGTCCTGTAATCGAACGGTCTAGTGCACGTGAAACCGGCATGAGGGTAGCTTGTGGCGCAATTGCCCGGCAATTTCTTAAGCATGTTGGGATCGAAATCGGTGGACATGTTCTTCGAATTGGGAAAGTTGGCTACAACAGTTGGGATCAGATTCGAGAAATTACCGATCCTTTTTCCGACAAAGGAGCCGAGCATTTGTTTACCTCCGCCGATGAATCTGAAGTTCGTTGCCTCGATCCAGAACTCACCAAGGGGATGGTCGACGAAATCAAAAAATACCGCAAGGCTGGATCTTCGCTTGGCGGTGTGTATGAAATTATCGTAACCGGGGTTCCGGCCGGACTCGGAAGCTACGTCCATTGGGATCGTAAGCTCGACGGACAAATCGCGCAGGTTATTATGGGCACCCAGGCCATGAAAGGCGTCGAAATCGGCATGGGATTTGAAGCGGGCGGACTTCCTGGCTCCGAAGTACACGACGAAATCAATCACGACGGAACCACATTCCGACGCAAAACCAACCGCGCCGGCGGACTCGAAGGAGGCATGTCGACAGGAATGCCCATCATCATACGCGGTGTGATGAAACCCATCCCCACCATGCTTCACCCCATCAAAACCGTCGATATAGACTCGTTGGAAGAAGTCGACACCCGTTATGAGCGATCCGATGTTTGTGCGTTGCCGCGAGCAGTTGTGGTTATCGAAAACGCCATTGCACCCGTTATTGCCAACGCATTTCTTGAAAAGTTTGGTGGAGATTCTCTCGAAGAAATTCTCGAACGCTACACGCCATAATCAACACGCGATGGTTCAATTATGAACCTCGCATCATAAAGCGTTGTCGGCAAACGTTTATTGAGCGAGATGGTACTACGAATCCGAAATCCGCAAGGAAAGAACAACTGAAATATCAGATTATCCGATGTCCAATAAAATAAATCAGTTAGTCGCTTTCTTAAAAGCAGATCCGAACGATGGGTTTACCCGTTTTGCCCTTGCAATGGAACTTCAAAAATTGGGTCGAATCGACGACGCAGTTAAGGTGTACCAGCAATTACTTTCCAAAGATCCCGATTACGTCGGAGTTTACTACCATCTCGGAAAAGCACTTGAACAACTAAATCGCACAAATGAAGCGCTCAAAACCTACATTACCGGTATTGAAGTCGCATCAAAACACAACGATTTTCACGCAGCTTCGGAATTGCAACAGGCTAAAACCGACCTGGAATGGAACGACTAAACATTATGACACAACTACAAAACATTCTTAAAAACCTGTTATTACCTGGTCTGATGGTGGTAATACTCGGTTTCGGAGTATCAACAACAGCCACAGCCCAGTCGCAGGATCGGAAAACGCACGTAGTTCAAGCCGGTGAGACCCTTTACCGAATTTCACGTACCTACGACGTATCTGTAGAAGATTTACGACGATGGAATAGCATTTCGGGCAATCAGATTAATGTGGGTCAGCGTTTAATTGTGTCGCCATCAAGCGATCGTCCGCGCGAAACAGTAAATATTGAGGCCACACCACGCGATGGCGAGCGGGTTCAGCACCGAGTACGCGCCGGAGAAACGTTATTCAGCATATCCCGACGCTACGGAGTTACCGTAAGCGATATTCGAACCTGGAACAATCTGAGGTCGAACTTGATTGAAGTTGGTCAGTTGCTCGATATTCAGGAATCGACTCAGGATGTAACAGAGCAGCCGGTTGCCGCCCGTCCCGAAATCGACCAAATTGACACTACCGAGCCTGATCCGGTTATGAGTAAGCCCGAAGAAGAGGGTGAAGCGATTCGATCTGGACCTGTTTCATCAGCTTATTACGTAGTGCGTTCGGGCGATACAGTATCTGGCATTGCCCGGCAACATGGTATAACTCCAGATGAGCTAACTGAACTAAATCAATTGCGAAGCGACCGCTTGGCTGTTGGACAATTGCTGATGGTAAGACGTCCCCAAGGTTTGCCGTCTATTGGCAGCGGATCGGCAGAATCTACTGCTCAGGGAAGGTTTAGCACCTACGAAGTTCAGAGAAGCGACCGCCTCAATACGATATTGCAACGGTTTCAAATGACGGAGTACGAGCTTAATGCGCTGAATCCGGATGTTGATTTATCGGAGTTACGTCAGGGACAGGATTTATCGGTTCTACTGCCGCCAGATATCGTTTACGAAAACCCATACCGCATACGACAAGAAACTGAGACCCAGAATGTAGAATCATCAGAAACGATTCGTGTTTTGAGATACAACGATAATGATCGTGGTCGATCCACGACTAGTGGTGATTTGTACAACCCAACCGGGTACACAGCGGCCCATAACCGACTTCCGCTTGGAACCGTAGTGTATGTACAGCGGCAAGACTCCGAAAGAGGTTTATTCGTACTAATTAACGACCGTATGGTCGATCAAGGACTTAAACTATCACATTCGGCGTTTGAATTTCTCGAATTCAGAACGACTCAGGTGAATTCAGCCACTGTTGTCACTTCAGACCGGTAATTCTTGATTTAAGAACATGAGCAACCGACTTACACGTGCTGTTAGTCCTTACTTTAGTCAGACTAAAAGTCTTAAGTACAGCTATATCTCTGTACTGCCACTATTGATACTTTACGAAGTATTGATTTTGGTGAGTCAGCCCGAATCGGGCAGCATCGTTCGGCTAACGACCGATATCTGGTTCAAGAGCATCTTCGCTACTCTTGGACTCGACACCTTTGGATTCACCTTTATTTTAGCCGGTATTCTCGGCGTTGTCATCTACTTTGTAGAGCGAGATAAGCCCGTAACGCTACGGCCGCGATTCTTTAGCTACATGATACTTGAATCGACCATATATGCCATTATTTTGGCCTTTATTATCTCCGGGGCGGTTGGATTCCTTTTCAACGCGGCATCGAGTTCTGGTATTAGCAGCCTCACTACCCTGCAAAAACTGGCACTTTCACTTGGGGCCGGACTTTACGAAGAACTTGTTTTTCGTGTGCTGCTGGTAGGAGCTTTGCTATATGTATTCAAGTGGCTTGGACTAAAAAAAGGGACAACAAGGATTTTGGCTATGGTTGTAGCGGCACTATTATTTAGCGCTGTACACTATATAGGATCTATGGGAGATGCGTTTACACTTTCGTCGTTTACCTTTCGGTTTCTATTCGGCCTGGCTTTAAACGGAGTGCTAATCTACAGAGGGTTCGGCATTGCAGCGTGGACACACTCCATGTACGATGTACTCGTAGTTCTGGGCACGTGACATTAGTCCCGCTTGTAGCCTTTTTGATCGGCATACTCGGTAAGAGCGGCGCGTAACAGATTTCGACCACGGTGAAGGCGAGAGCGAATAGTGCCGATAGGAACATCCAGCATATTGGCGATTTCCTCGTAGGTGAATCCTTCCACATCACAAAGTAAAACTACGGTACGGAAGTCCTCGGGTAGCTTTTCTAAAGCCCGCGTAACCTGATCGTCAAGGAGTTCACGATACATGATATCTTCCATATCGGTTGTATCAGACTGCTCGCTGCGTACGGTTTCGTAATAGGTAGAAACTTCATCATAGTCGACCTGATGTGGCTGCTTCGACTTCTTGCGATAGTTATTTATATACGAATTCTTAAGAATTCGGAAGAGCCATGCCTTGGCATTTGTGCCTTTTTCGTAGGAGTTGAAGAACCGGAATGCTTTCACAATCGTATCCTGAACCAGATCTTCTGCATCGGTTGGGTCGGTTGTTAATCGCAGCGCAAAATTATACAGCGCATCAAGATGGGGGATCATCTCTGCTCTGAAATCCTGCTGTTTTTTTAGCTCTTCGTGTGTTAAATCTCCCATCAACGGAGAATCCTATTAAATATAAAAATACGTTATTCGCGGGGCGAATTTTTAACTAATGACTGAGTAGTCTCTACAGGGTAAATATAAAGATAACTAACGGATCTATACGCCTACAATTAATCTCAGCCTATAAAAATCTCAAAATCC
>JAIUMT010000067.1 GCA_022565415.1 Balneolales bacterium
AGCGGTAAATGTCTGTAAATCTGCATGTCTTTTCCATGCGCACTGTCATCAATGAAAAAATCATCATCTTCGTCGCAAAACTCATTTCTGAGTGCATCATTCACAATAAACGAACCAGACTCTGTGTAAAACTCAGCAATCGACGGCATCGGAATTTTCTTGGTGATGTCCATAATGCGCGATTCTACAAAAACAACAGTATCGAACGTTGCACCTTCAATTGTCTTGTATATTTGGTGGATTTGTTTGTCAGAGCCAAACGACTGGTCAGGCACGAAGAGTATTTTTACTGTAAGAGGATCGATTTTAGAGCCATTGATAACGAGGTTGGAGTCAGGTGCAGAAGTAGGGTTAGTCATGAGTGTTCGCTAAAAATTAGTTGAATGCAATTGAAAACCAATGATCCATTTTTTTGATGGATACCACTTTAATAAGGTGGTCTTTTAATCTTGCTTCGAATAGAGAGTCGGTTACACGTTTAGTGTGAATGTCAGACATGTTCACACGCAAACCAGTTCCATTGAGTTTAAGCACAGCTTCCTTAATTGTCCATAGCCTAATCACTGAAATCTTCAATTTCTCCATCTCCAACGGGTGCATTATTCGATTTCGTAACCGAGGTGTTACCACGCGATTGCAATGCTCTACATCCAACCCAATATTCCGGGATTCACTCAGGCAACATGCATACATCGACTTTGTGTGCGATATGCTAACACCGTAGCGAGTACCAGTTGCATCAAGCGCAAATGGCCGACCAGACGATTCTTTATGAAACTTGAGATCTTTTTTGCCAATTTCGAATGCTAATGTTTGAAGAGATTCCCGCGATATAGGCGAAAACTCCGCTGGAATTGCCCGTTTTAAAAATTCGCCATCGAATTCGTTTGTTGGAGAAATTGCAAGCGCCAATCCGAACGGAACATGTGGAATGTCGTTCTCAAAGTGGATTTGATTTAAAAGGGCGTCTTTACTCATTCTTTTTGAAGTTCGTGATGCAAAAATTACATTGCTTAGCATGTATCATTAAACTGTGCTGTTAATTGAAACATACAAAATTCGTGCCCTTGATAATAACACCTACGCAACACTTTCAATAATACCGTATCTTAGGCGCAAACAATATATAATCGCACATTTTACTACACTTTTTCATGTCTGAACAAGAACAATCACTAAGTGAACTATTAGCCTTAAGACGAGACAAGTTAACCCAACTCCGCGAAATAGGTGTAAACCCGTATCCTTCAAAGTTTGATGTCGACGCCACTTCGTCAAAAATTATTGCCGACGAAACCATCATTGCCGAAGACCCATCCCAGGGAAAACGCGTTTCAGTAGCTGGTAGAGTGATGACGCGTAGGGTCATGGGCAAAGCCGCATTTTTCAACCTGCAAGACGAGACCGGAACTATCCAAATTTACATCCGTCGCGATGATGTGGGCACTGAAAACTACAACACGGTTTTTAAAAAACTGGTCGACCTTGGCGATATTGTTGGAATCAAAGGATTTGTTTTCAAAACCCAGACCGGCGAAATCACCATTCATGCCGAGCATTTTGAACTTCTGAGTAAAGGCGTACGGCCGATTCCCATTGCTAAAGAAGTCGAAGAAGACGGCAAGAAAATCGTCTATGATGCATTCTCTGACAAAGAACTGCGGTACAGAATGCGTTATGTCGACTTAATCGTGAATCCGGAAGTGCGCGATGTCTTCCGCAAGCGTTCCAAAATGGTGCAGGAAATGCGCATGTTCATGATCGACTCAGGATACCTCGAAGTCGAAACGCCGATTTTGCAGCCTATTTACGGAGGTGCCTCTGCCCGACCGTTTGTTACCCATCATAATACACTTGACATGAAGCTGTATCTGAGAGTAGCTAACGAATTGTATCTCAAGAGATTAATAGTTGGCGGTTACAACGGAGTATTCGAGTTTTCAAAAGACTTCCGTAATGAAGGGATGTCCAGATTTCACAATCCGGAGTTCACCCAGGTCGAGTTGTACGTTGCCTATAAGGACTACAACTGGATGATGGATTTCGTTGAAATGATGCTCGAGCATGTAGCTCTTTCGCTTCACGGTACCACAAAAGTGCCCGTTGGTGATAATTTTATCGATTTCAAACGTCCGTGGCCACGAATTCCAATGTTGGAGGCGATCAAGAACGAAACCGGAGTAGACCTCAACGGATTATCACTCGAGGAGATGATGGATGCCGCCCGCAGTGTGGGTGTTCATGTGGACAAAACCATGGGCAAAGGCAAAATTATTGATGAAATCTTTGGCGAACATGTTGAGCATAAGTTGATTCAGCCGACCTTCATAACCGACTACCCCATCGAAATGAGTCCGCTAGCTAAGAAACACCATTCTAAAGAAGGACTTGTAGAGCGATTCGAAGCCATCTGCAACGGGAAAGAAATCGCAAATGCATTCTCCGAGCTGAACGACCCAATCGATCAACGCCAACGTTTCGAAGAACAAGTCAAGTTGCGCGAAAAGGGCGACGATGAGGCCATGGCCCTTGATGAAGATTTTCTTCGAGCACTGGAGTACGGCATGCCTCCGACGGCAGGACTTGGAATTGGAATCGATCGTTTAGCAATGATTATGACCAATCAAGACTCCATCCGTGACGTTCTGTTCTTCCCGCACATGCGTCCGGAGTAATAGCTTATTATGAAATTCGAGTGGTTTGTTGCCCGCCGTTACTTTTCAAGTAACCGAAAAGATGCCTCCTTCCTATCGTTCATAAAATTTATGGCGATTGGTGGCGTTGCGCTTGGTGTGGCCGGATTACTCATAGCATTATCTGTTGTTCACGGTTTCAAAAACGTAATCGAAGAGAAGATTCTCGGTTTCGGAACGCACTTTACCATCGAAACCTACTCTGAAATGCCAGTTTTCAGAGCCGATACGCTCGTTACATGGCTCGAACAAGTTCCGAATGTAGAAGCTGTACAACCTGTTTTGTACGGACAAGGCATGGTTCAGGCGGGCGATCGTGTTGAGGGTACTTTTTTAAAAGGTGTTCCCGCTGAAACCGGTGACTTGAGCGACATCCGTGACTACATCACTCATGGATCATACGATTTATCGGTTCAAAACAGCGGTCGACCGGGAATTGTGATGGGCGCGCGATTGGCACGAAATCTGGATGCTCTCCCCGGCTCTTCGGTGTTCGTGTATGCAATTCAAGGTACTCCTTCCGCTTCAAACCTCCCCGAAATCCAACAATTTGAGCTAACTGGAATTTATCAAACAGGTATCGATCGGTTTGATGATGTTTTTGCGTTAATTCCGATTAGCAGCGCCCGGGTTTTGCTCGGAATGAATCCGCCTGCAGCCTCACAAATCGACATTCAAGTTAATTCAGTCGCGAATATTGAGTCCGTCGGAATGTACTTGCGCGAAAATGTGGACTTTCCCTACTATTCCCAATCGATCTATCAGCGTTATAGCAACATTTTTGCCTGGATTAACCTGCAAGAGCAAACCATACCACTAGTCATCGGTGTTATGATAATTGTGGCCGCATTTAACTTGATTGGAACCGTTTTGATGATGGTTCTCGAGCGTGTCAAAGACATCGGAATCCTCAAAATGATGGGATCAACCGACAAGCAAATCCGAAATATCTTTCTTATTGAGGGATTCTTTGTCGGGGCTATTGGTCTTGTAATTGGTGTATCAATCGCAGTTCTGTTCAATTACCTGCAGGCGGAGTTCGCGATCATTCCGCTCTCTGAAGAGAATTACTACATGTCTACTGCTCCGGTTTCGCCACGGCTCAGCGATTTTCTGATCGTGAGTGGCATTACAATGACCTTGTGCTTACTCGCTTCCTGGTTGCCGGCAAAAGTTGCATCCAGATTGAATCCGCTTTCGGTCACTTCATTCGGACAATAACCTACGCCAGAAGGCAAAAAAAAGGGGGACACTTTTTCAAGCATCCCCCGATAGAAACTAGCGAAATCTATTAAATCGTAGATCTCATCACTTCGCTAACAGGACTCCATTCCAAGTCAAAAGCCTCAGCTACATCTTTGTATGTAACAATGCCATGGGCAATATTGAGTCCGAGTTCGAGCTCTTTATTGTCCAGAATAGCAGCTTTCCAGCCTTTATTAGCCAACTGAATAGCGTAAGGCAGTGTAACGTTGGTCAGGCCGCGTGTAGAAGTATTCGGAACTCCGCCAGGCATGTTCGCTACACAGTAATGCACGATGTCATCGACCACGTAGGTAGGATTGTCGTGCGTGGTAGGCTTGGCAGTTTCGATACACCCACCCTGATCAATAGCAACGTCCACAACAACAGCACCGGGTTTCATAATTTTGAGCATATCTCGATTCACCAAGTGCGGAGCTTTAGCGCCTGGAATCAAAACAGCACCGATAACCAAATCCATATCCGGAATCATCTCGCGGATGTTTCCTTCGGATGAAAACACAGTAGTGATGTTTTTAGGTAGAATTTCATCGAGGTATCGCAAACGGTTCGGACTGATATCAAAAATATACACATTCGCACCCATGCCGGCTGCAATACGAGCCGAGTTAATGCCCACGATGCCACCACCTAGAACCATAACATTAGCAGGACGCACACCAGGAATTCCTCCCAATAGCACGCCACGTCCGCCCTGAGCCTTCTCAAGGTACTTAGCGCCTTCCTGGGCAGCCATCCGACCAGCAACTTCACTCATAGGAATAAGCAAAGGCAACGATCTGTCTGCTTTTTCAACCGTTTCGTAAGCAACGGCAACAGCCTTAGACTTAATAACAGCTTCGGTCAATTCCTGACTTGCCGCAAAGTGGAAGTACGTAAACAAGATCTGACCTTCACGCATTAACGGGTATTCAGAAGCAATCGGTTCTTTGACCTTCATAATCATGTCGGCGCGTTCCCACACCTCAGCTGCCGTATCAACAATCTCAGCACCAACATCAGTGTACAATTCGTCCGGAAAGCTACTTCCTAGTCCGGCGTCTTTTTCAATAATAACTTTATGACCGTGTTTGATTAACTCAATAACACCAGCCGGAACTAGTGCCACACGATACTCATGTGTTTTAATTTCCCTTGGAACTCCAATAAGCATGGGCTTTATATCCTTGTGTCTAATGATAATAACGTGATTTGTTTGCTTGAATTATGACTGGCGAATCGTGTAGCTAAAGGTTCGTGGAACTACACAAAACAATGACCCCAAACTTAGAAAGTTTTTCATAAATTAGATAGTCATTTTATACAGCAATTTGAAGCACTCCATGACGTTATTTTCCCTCAATCAGAATAGTCATACAACAAACGTATCAGATCATTCATGATCTCTAAAGAAATTTTCAAAAAAGTCAGGAAACTTGAAATTCGCACAAAGGGTCTCGTACACACCATCTTCCGCGGTGAGTACTCTTCTGCATTCAAAGGCCGGGGGATGACCTTTTCTGAGGTGCGCACCTATCATTACGGCGACGACATAAGGCAAATCGACTGGAATGTAACCGCCCGAAACGGCGAACATCATATCAAGATTTTTGAGGAAGAACGTGAACAAACATTAATGTTGCTCGTCGATGTTTCTCCTAGTAACTATTTCGGGAGTGAAGGTCAGCGCAAGATTGATCTGGCAACTGAACTTGCCGCTGTTCTGGCATTCAGTGCCATCAAAAACAACGACAAAGTCGGAATGATTTTGTTTACGGATGTCGTTGAATTGGTGATTTTGCCACGAAAAGGTAGAACTCATGTACTTCGGTTAATTCGTGAGCTGTACTCGTTTAAAGCAACTGGGAAACGAACGAATGTGAACGTTGCTCTAGATTATGCCAACCGAATTCTGAATCGTAGATCCATCATGATTCTCATCAGCGATATGCAATCGCAAGACTTCGATAAACAAATGCGAATTACTCACAAAAAGCACGATTTGGTGAATGTGCTAGTGGAAGATCGATTCGAAAACGAACTGCCGAACTTGGGTATTATCCCCTATTATGATGCTGAAACGAATAAGTATGAAATGGTTGATACGTCCAGCGCTACCGTACGTCAGGCTTTTAGCAAGCGAAGAATTGAGCGTAAAGGAAAACTTTTGTCTCAATTTACTAAACTAGGAATAGACACTATCGAGCTTCAAACAAACCGTTCGTACATCGAACCCCTCATGAAATTCTTCGAACGCAGATCCAACCGTTACTAATGCTAAGATTACGATTTACCATTTTCACGTTGCTTCTTGTAATGATTTCGTCGCCGGCAATCTGTCAATCGGTACGATCATTTGCATTTCCCGACAGCCTCGCAATCGGCGATAACTTCACTTTCGTTATTACATCGCAATACCCTCCGGGACGCTATCAACCCGTTTACCCCGATGAAACCGCATTCGACGATGCATTTGAATTCATCTCTGTTCAGCGATATCGCGGGGTTCAGTCACGCGACAGCATTGTGTATCGGTTGCAATTTTTTGCACTTCAAGACACATTGATGCCCGAGCTACCCGTTAATTTTATCGGCTCGGAGGCCGATCAATCGGTGCTAACTCCACCCGTGCCTCTGTATTTCAAATCACTTTTGGATCCGGTATCTGACGACCTCAGACCCCTTAAACCAATTTTCGAGTTTGCCCGATCATACGTGCCATTTATTTTGGGTGGGCTTCTATTGATTATAATCGCCGCAATTCTATGGCTGTATCGAGATCGTTTCAAACAGCGCGAACCAGAGGTCTTACCCGAGCCTGTGCCTGTACCTCCTTTTGTGAATCCTCTCAAGCGACTATCTGATGAAATAAATGAGCTACAAGCAGTTAATTATGATGACTACAAGGAATTGTATAGTCGTCTGAGTATTGCCTTTAGAGAGTATTTCGAGGATGTTTACGATATTTTAGCCCTGGAGTCGACAACAAAAGAGGTATTAAGAGACTTATCGGTGCAGGGATTGGACGACTTGCTTCATAAAAAGCTCGCCAAGCTGTTGAGGGATAGTGATATGGCAAAATTTGCCCGATATAAACCGACTACCGATCAGGTAGCCGATATATTAGTTCTTGCCAACGAGATGCTTCAATCGTTAAAGAAATTTGATGCTCATCGCCTATCAAGTATGAAATATGATTACGAAGTTCGACACGGAATTCGGGAAATTGAGCCAGTTGATCGTCCGTTGATTACACCAAAGAAGGAGAATTTATGATTTGGGTTAATCCGGGCTACCTGTTCCTATTACTTCTCATTCCGGTAATAGCGGGAATCCAATATTACATTCATCGCTCCAGACGAAATGCTTCACTTACCTTTTCTGATGTGGGTGATTTGGCCAAACTTCCGGGTAACTGGCGCTCAAGGGGAATATGGGTCGCACGGTCTTCCTATTTGGTCGCGTTGATTTTTGTGATTTTCGCCCTAGCACGACCTCAATCCGTAAATGAAACCGTTGAGAGAAATGTGGAAGGTGTTGATATTGTCGTGGTTTTCGATATTTCATCGTCGATGCTGGCTGAAGATTTGCGACCGAACAGACTGATCGCTGCTAAAA
This sequence comes from Balneolales bacterium, assembly GCA_022565415.1. Taxonomy (GTDB): domain Bacteria; phylum Bacteroidota; class Rhodothermia; order Balneolales; family HLUCCA01; genus HLUCCA01. The sequence goes on from JAIUMT010000067.1 coordinate 7,554, forward strand.
ATCTTACTGCAGAATTTTTGGATAATCGTAGTTCAGATCGCATCGGACTCGTCATATTTGCCCGCGACAGCTTCACCTTAGTACCTCCTACCACAGATTATCGTTTGGTACGAAATCAGCTTCTGTCGCTCGATATAGGCATGACGCGCGATGGAACTGCGATTGGGATGGGAGTGGCAACTGCAGTTAATCGATTGCGTAGCAGTTCGGCAACATCAAAAGTGATAATTTTGTTAACTGATGGTGAGAACAATGCTGGAGAAATAGATCCGTTAACATCATCTGATTTAGCCGCGGCCAACAATATCAAATTGTACACCATAGGCATCAGCACGGAAGGAACAGCACCCTACCCAATTAACGATCCGGTTTTTGGACGAAGATATCATCCGATACAAGTCGACATCGCCGAACCCATGCTCACTGAAATGGCAAACAGGACAGGTGGCAAGTATTTTCGCGCGCGAGATAACACCGCACTTGAGAATATCTATTCCGAAATCGATCAGCTTGAAACCAGCGAAATTGAAGAAACGATCTACTTAGACAGAAAAGATCATTACCGATTATTCCTGATTCCAGGTTTTATTATTCTGCTATTGGGGATGATTGCTGAGCGATTCGTGTTTAGAAGTGAGTTGGTGTAAAACAAAATCGTTCTGCGTATTTTGACTATCCCATTTTTCTGTCAGATCTAAACAGTATTAAACTTGAATGAACCCCATATTGAAATCGATATGGGGCTTTTTGCATGCATAGAATTCTATAAATGTCGCTTAAAATATTAACGAAACGAATTGAAGAGGCTCTTCCTGTCGCCGACATTTCGTCTTTGCTGGATCAGAACAAACACGTTGTACTGCAGAAGTTCATTGGTTCGCTCCCCTGCTTTTTAGCTCCGATATTTAGCAAGAAGTATCCTCACCTGCTTATAATCACCAGCGAAGACGAACAAGCACGTTCGTTTCAGTCTGATTTAGGCGAATTAGGTGCGAGTAATGTTCTCTATTTCCCGGCAACATCCGAAAAGCCGTATGATACGAAACAGGTAACCGATGCTTCAATTTTGGTCCAGCGTTCAGAAATTCTGGAGCGCATAACGACCAAGAAAAGATGGATAATTGTTGCTAGCGCCAAAGCCTTGTTCGAAAAAATTACGGCACCTGAGGTTTTCCAAAAAGCATCCATTCACATCAAAAAGAATAGCACGCTGGATCCGGATGAATTAAAGGAAACACTAGTCGATCAGGGTTATGCTGTTGTGCCATTTGTCGACTCTCCCGGTGAGATAGCCTATCGGGGTGGAATTTTGGATGTGTTTCCGTTTTCCGGCGACTACCCTGTCCGATTTGAATTTTTCGGGAATGAGGTGGACTCGATTCGGGAGTTTGATCCGACAACCCAACGTTCGGTTTCGTTTTTGGAAGATGCCCGACTTGTGCCCGATGTTTCGGCGATGAATGGCGATCAAAAGCGAAGTTTGTTCTCGTATTTGCATGATAACGCGCTGATTCAAGTTATGAATCCGCAATTGGTGACGAGCACTATCGAAGAACTTAATGCAAAAGCGATGGCGGCTTATGTCGAGGCCGATGATAGCAACTTGCAACATCCATCCGAGCGCTATGTAAGCCTCAATCAGTACAACGAATGCCTGGATTCTTTTCATACGCTGATGGTAGGCGGAGCTGGCAAGGTCAACGATGCGATTCAAGTGCAGGCGCACCCTCAACCCGATTTTAATAGCAGTATTAAGTTGCTTCGAAGCAACATTACCGATTTAAGCAAAAAAGGCTTCGATACGTGGATTCTTTGCGATAATGATGGTCAGCGCGATCGGTTTGAAGAGCTTTTGGGCGATCGTACCGACAACTTACGCTATGAATTACTAATTCACTCTCTTCACGAAGGATTCATCTTGGATGAAATGAATCTGGCAGTGTACACCGATCACCAAATTTTTAATCGGTATCATCGTCCGAAGGTTAAAAAGCAGAAATATCGTGGCGGATTTTCCCTCAAAGAAATCAAAGACCTTAAAAAGGGCGATTATGTCGTTCATGTGGATTACGGAATCGGGCAGTTCGAAGGATTCACCAAGATTACGGTGCGTGGCAACGAGCAGGAAGCGGTAATTGTTCGATACGCTGATGAATCAACGCTGTACGTTAACGTATCGAGCCTTCACAAGCTCCAAAAGTACACAGGCAAGGATGGGTCGGCTCCCAAGGTTACCAAGCTCGGATCGGGCGAATGGGCTCGTAAGAAAGCCAAAACCCGCTCACAGATTAAAGATATTGCCCGGGAGCTCATTCAATTGTACGCCAAACGCAAAACCCAAAAAGCGTACGCGTTTTCTCCCGACACCCACATGCAAACCGAGCTCGAAGCATCGTTCGAGTTTGAAGAAACCCCCGATCAGTTCAAAGCCATTCAGGATGTAAAAGCCGATATGGAGTCTGAAATGCCCATGGATCGACTCGTTTGCGGTGATGTGGGCTTTGGCAAGACCGAGGTTGCAGTGCGCGCGGCGTTCAAAGCCGTTGCTGAAGGCAAGCAGGTCGCGATTTTGGTCCCAACCACTATTCTGGCCGATCAGCACGCCAAAACCTTTCGCAAGCGAATGAAAGAGCACGCTGTTAATGTGGAAATGATTTCAAGGTTCCGAACCTCCGCTGAAATCAAAGATGTACTTAAACGAACAGCTGCCGGACAAGTAGACATCCTCATCGGAACCCACAGAATCACGTCAAAAGATGTTAAATTCAGCAATTTGGGACTACTTATTATTGATGAGGAGCAGCGTTTTGGCGTTAGTACCAAAGAAAAGCTTAAGGAATTTCGAGCAACAGTTGATGTGTTAACGCTCACAGCGACTCCAATTCCGCGAACCCTGCAATTTTCGCTAATGGGTGCTCGGGATTTGAGTGTCATAAATACTCCGCCTCCGAACAGACAGCCGGTTTATACCGAAATTCATGCATTCGATTCCCAGCTGATACGCGATGCGATTATGCAGGAAACGAGCCGAAATGGTCAGGTGTATTTTATCAACAATCGGGTGAAAAATATCGAAGAAATGGCCAATATGATACGCAAGCTCGTTCCGAACGTGCGAGTCCGTTCGGCTCACGGACAAATGAAAGGTCCCGAACTAGAGAAGATCATTCTCGATTTTTATGCACATAAGTTTGACGTGCTCGTTTCAACGAACATCGTCGAGAACGGAATTGACATTGGAAATGCGAACACGATCATCATAAACAGAGCCGATCATTTCGGATTATCTGAGCTTCACCAGTTGCGCGGACGTGTGGGGCGGTCGAACAAAAAGGCCTTTTGCTATCTGGTAACTCCGCCATTGTCTGATTTAAGCATCGAGTCCCGAAAAAGACTTATGGCTTTAGTTGAGTTTTCTGATTTGGGTTCTGGGTTTAATATTGCCATGCGCGATCTCGATATTCGGGGTGCGGGCGATATGCTGGGCGCCTCTCAAAGCGGATTCATCAACGAAATCGGCTTCGACCTTTATACAAAAATTCTGAACGATGCGGTTCGCGAACTCAAAGAAACTGAATTTGCCGGACTTTTCGATGGGGACGAGTTTAAAGCAGAACTTCCCGAAACAACCGTGGAATTTGATCATACCGCCCTTCTCGACAAAAACTATGTCTCAGACGATATCGAACGATTGAATTTGTACAGACGCTTGTCGGAGGCATCTCAGGTTGAGGAAATTGACGATTGGGAAAGTGAGGTAACCGATAGGTTTGGTAAGCTGAACAAGAGTGGTCGTTATCTGGTAATTGCATCAAGAATACGATTAGCTGCATCGCGGGCATACCTCAGCAAAGTTATCATACGGGCGGGAAAAATGTGGCTCGAATGTCCGAATGCGAAATCGGATGCCGGTGCTGTATTTTACGAAAATGGATTATTTCAGTCGTTGCTCAAACGCATCGAACTGGTTTACGGCAAGGATTACAAAATCGCTCAGAAAGATGACGTGGTACGAATTGTACTGGATAATATACCCGACGTGCATCAATCACTTTTGGCAATCAATAAAATTGCGGGTGTAGCTGATGTTGAAAAACCTCAAGAACAATTGGCAGAATGAATGTTATAAATGATATTACGAGAATACAGGTTGGCACGTACGCTCAAATTTTGAAAGGTGGCGGGGTCGTGGCGTTTCCAACGGAAACTGTGTACGGACTCGGCGCAAGTGCCGTGAATCCGGCTGCTGTGTTGCGTATTTTCGAGCTCAAAGGGCGACCTGCCGACAACCCACTGATTGTTCACGTTAGCACCTATGCCATGCTGGTCGAGTTCGCCGCTGAAATCCCCGCAAAGTCGCGCATTTTGATGCAAAAATTTTGGCCGGGACCGCTAACGCTTGTGTTCGAAAAGCGAAAAGAAGTGCTTGATATGATCACTGGCGGACTATCCTCGGTTGCCATTCGAATGCCCGACCACGAAATGGCTTTGGCATTGCTTGACGCCTCAGGCCCACTTGTAGCTCCAAGTGCGAATGTTTCGGGCCGACCAAGTCCGACCAAAGCAGAACATGTGCATGATGATTTTGGCAATTCGGTTCCGGTGCTAGATGGCGGAGATTGTATCGTTGGGTTGGAATCGACTGTACTTGATGTGAGGTCAGAGCCATTTCGGATTTTACGTCCGGGATCGATTACTGCACAGATGATTAAAGATAAAACTGGGTTGGTGGTAGTCGAAGCAGATATCATGCCTTCTGAGGACATGCAGCCGTTAAGTCCGGGCATGAAGTATACTCATTATGCACCCGATACGCCGATCCGATGGATGACATCCGAAGAAATGTCTGGGAATATCGACGAGGCTGTACTTTATTTGATTCTGAATTCATCTGGTTTAACTAAAGAGATGAAGAATGTTATCGATTTCAAAGATGATATGAATCGATTGGGAAAAGAGCTGTATGATTGGTTCAGAAGAAGCGACAAAACTGCTTACAATGAGGTGGCTATTCAACCTTTAGATGTATCAGAAAAAAATGATTTGGCTAAAGCATTAAATAACAGAATCTCAAAAGCTATAAAAAAATAAAGTGGCGTTATTTGCTTAAATAATGGTTGACAAGGGGTCGAATCAGTGCGTATATTAGGCACTTCTGAAACAACAGAGCAAAATATTCCTCGGTAGCTCAATGGCAGAGCATGCGGCTGTTAACCGCAGGGTTGCTGGTTCGAGTCCAGCCCGGGGAGCTAGCTTCAAAAGACTGACAGTTTATGATTGTCGGTCTTTTTTTTTGCCCAAAATCTACTTCAGAGTTTCACTTATCTAGTACACGACTTCTTCCAGAAATAACGCTTTCGCAGGGGCCAAAAATGAAAAATTTGCGGTATCTGGCTCGTTAAGTCGTCTCTCAAACTCTTGCAGAGCTATTTTACCAGAACCGACCTGAAACATCCCTCCTACTAACGACCGAACCATGTGATGCAGAAATCGATTCGCCCGAATTCTGTAATGCCAACGGCCCTCATCAATCATCACAATCTCACTTGCCAGTATTTCACATCGTGTGTTGGCTACCTCTGCACTAAACTTGCTAAACGACGCAAAATCATGTGTTCCA
>JAIUMT010000068.1 GCA_022565415.1 Balneolales bacterium
TGCTTTCCGAGCGAAAACAAGATGGCGAGTATCGCTACGGTTAGAAACACCCGTAAATGGGACTTCCGAACGAGAATAATACCGATCAGAGCTAGTACTGTACCAATCGCCCCGAAATAGTGCGGACCACTTGTTACCGGTTTGGGTCCCCAGTAGAGTTCCCCTCCGCCAAACAAATTCGGGAAACTAAGGGTGAGTAGTTCGGCCCAACCTTGCGACCAAACGAAGGCATAGTTCTGGGATAAACCCGTTTCGCCAGTGACTTCAGATCCGCCCCGAATACTGTATTGACTGTAATCATAAACCGACCAATATTGCTCGACTACGCTGAAAACGGCGAGTAATCCGGCGCCAACCAGAAGGGCTGTTTGTTGAAGCCATCGGGAGGAAGTTCCGTTTTTATAGGCATCGTAGCCCTCGAAAAGCCACCATATTCCGAGTAAGAGCAGGAAGTAATAGGTAACCTGAGGGTGACCTGCCCGAATGTGCATCATGAATGCGAATAGGAAGATTGCGAATCCGGCGAGGAGGCGGTCCTGTCGGGAAATCATGATTTTGAATCCGGCGAATATCCAGGGAATGTAGGCGTAAGCCAGGAATTTCGTGTTATGACCGGCTCCGACGATTATGGGGATGTACGTCGTGAATGCGATTAGAATTGCACCAACAGCGCTGACCATGGGCCGGTAACCCATCATAAGTAGGAAGAAGTACGCACCACCGAGTAGAATCCAGTATTCGACAAGTGGAAAAACCCGGCTGAAAATCGGGACTATAATCGTGTCAAAATGAGGAAATCGCTCCAAATTGCTGATAACATAAGCGGGCATTCCAGAGAACATATTGGTCGACCATTGAGCTTGTTCTCCGAATTCTTCCCGATGTTCCATCAGGCTTTCGGCGCCGGCGCGCCACTGAATAATATCGTGTGTTGCGAATTGTTCTCCGCCCAGGAAAATGGGACTGTGCAGAAACAGTGGCAGGGCAAACAGGATTCCAACAAGGATGAGGTGTTGTTGCCAGGATTTGAGGTTTGACCAAAGATCAGGTTTGAGAATGGGCTGGTGTTTTGGTTTTGAGTGCTTTTGTTTTCGCATCCTGGGTGGTATTTTTGGGAGATGATTAATCGATTACACGGGGTACGCGGAAGTAGTCCTCATCCGCATCTGGTGCATTTTTGAGGGCTTCCTGATGATCGACGGGCGGTTTAGCGACATCTTTGCGATACTTGGCCGGGAGCTCAAGAACATGCTCGAGTGGCTCAATATCGTCGGTATTCACCTGATTGAGCAACTCCATGTACTCGAGAATTTTATTCATGTCGTTTTGATATTGCTCGATTTCGTGATCGTTTAGCCGAAGTCGGGCAAGATTTGCCATGTAGGCGACATCATCTTTCGTTACAGACATACTTAAAGTGGGTTTTTGGTTTGATGGGAAATACCAATGTGCTTATTTAGTCGATGTTGAATGCATCAGATAAATGTTTTGGCTATGTTCCTGAAGGATAATAATGAATGGAAAATACGAAATCAGAGCTAATGATTGAATGATTAAAAAGAAAGTTACCGTTGTTAATCCGGCAGGGCTGCATACACGTCCGGCCGGTATATTGGTGCAGCTGGCATCTGAGTTTGAATCGGAGTTTTTTATACACATGTACGGATACCGAATTAATGGTAAAAGTATTCTTGGTGTAATGACACTTGCTGCAGATGAGGGATCTGAGATGGAGCTTGAGCTCGAGGGTCCCGATGAAGAAGAGGCAATGAAGCAGATTGTTGCTCTGTTTGAGCGTGGATTTAACGAATAGCTTTATATTATAAAGTTATTTAACTGTTTGTTTTATATAAATCGCCAATCACTTTGTATGCTATCTCATCTTGCCCCGGTCTTTTATTGGGATATATAGCTTTATAATGTAAAGTTAATATTGGCTTATCTACTGAGGCCTAACGACACATTTTGGCAAATAAGTTGCTCTGGAATCGTTTCCAGAGCTTAGTTATGTAGATTATATTGAGCCTGGCGATTAATAAGTTAATTATTAATAAATCATTACGTTATTAATGCACGTAAGATATGTTATTGACCTTAATTATTGAGAGTTGTATATTTGTATTGATTTGTAAGTAGTTAACTACAAGTCTAATATTCACAAATTTTCCAGATTATGATTTCTAAGCAATTCACACCTAAGCGTACAGTTTGCAAGGTTACGTTCAAAGTTCCTGCAGATTGGGCATCAAACGAAGTAGCCCTCGTTGGCGATTTCAATGATTGGGATGCGAAAGCAAATCTTCTCGAAAAGAAAAATGGTTCGTGGGAAACCACCTTGCGTGTTACCCCTGAATCTGAGTACAAGTTCCGATATTTCATCGATGGCGAAAAGTGGGCAAACGACGATAGTGCCGATACTTATGCTGCCAACGAATTCGGTTCTGAAGACTCTGTTCTTATTATCGAAGCGTAATTTGCTCGAGAGACCTGCTTTGTTTTATCCGCAGTAAGGCTGAGAATCATACGATTTTCAGCCTTTTTTATTTTCAGGTGAACCACTCTGAGATGAAAAGATCATCTTCGTTATTCATTGCATTTACGTGAAAGTTAGGGGCAACTTTTACTGATGAACATAAAGCCACTACTTTTGCCCACATTTACTATAAATATTCGAATTTGCCTGCCTCAGCACAAATGTTTTCATGCGTTTTATTTTAACTAGTCGTACTATGTAAGATGGTTTTGAATATGAAAATGAACGCACAATAACAGGAGGATGTCTTGTTCGACCCCGATCGATTTATCGCGTGGCTAACCACGAAATGGGTTGCCCGACCTTTTCATTTTTTTAGAGAATTACCCTCCACAAATTCTTGGCTGAAATCATCATCAGACCTAGAAACGGGCACCGTAGTTATCACCGACAATCAGGTTACAGGCCGAGGACAATACGACAGGAAATGGGTTTCCGAACCGGGTCAGAAGTTAATGTTCAGCGTGGTACTTCGCCCGGGAAATCCTAAGCAAATGCACACCATAACATTGGTTGCAGCTACCGCCTGTGCCGAAGTTCTGCAAACATACACTTCGAGTAGAATCTGCATTAAATGGCCAAACGATATCTACTGTGAGTCTAAGAAAATCGGTGGAATTTTGGTTGAAAGCTCGTTTCTTGGTGGTAAAATTGACAAACTTGTGCTGGGTATTGGTTTAAATGTAAATCAAACACTATATGCGGATGATTTATCCACGGCTGGGTCTCTTCGGTTGTTTTCAGAATCGCAAAACCCAATCGAACGAGAGAAACTTCTGGCGAAAATTCTAATCGAACTCGAACGAAGGCTCGACATTTGGGAAATGCGTCCCGAATCTGTTCGTATGGATGCTAACCGAAGGCTCATCGGATTTGGTTGTTACGGTACTATCGAAAAGAATGGATCTTCTAACTCCGATCGCTACAAGTTTATGGGGGTGAATCACGACGGGTTTCCCACTTTTTTGACTGCGGATGCAGATATTGTTACGTTTAGAAGTGACCAAGTTCGGTTTGTGCCCGATAAAGGTCCGTGCGATCCTATGTGAATTACATCGACATTGCTACAATGAGCAAAATTGCACGAGTTTAGCCTATGAATAACATCTTGATTTCCATTTCAGCATCGCAATATATCGCGATAGTGAACGCGTTCAACTCGAAAATTTGCACCCACGCGAAGGTGCATAAGCTTAACGTAAACAACATCAATTTTGTCCGTTCAATTTTTCGTGATGATTCGACTGAATAGTCCGGTGTCTTTTTAATTAACTTCAATTTCAACAATTACGTCGATTACAGATACAGATTTCCTGTAGCTATTTTTATATATGTCCATTGCCACACTATTTTATGCAGAACTCGAAAAGTATAGTCAGTCTATTGGCAATCGACCAGTTTTGCTTGGTGTAAGTGGTGGTGTAGATTCGATGGTGCTTATGAACTTGGTTCATAAAGCTGGAATTTCTGCAGTTATTGCCCATGTTAATTACCATATGCGTCCGCCAGACTCAGATCTGGATGCACAATTGGTAGAAAGTGAAGCCAGCAAATACGGATTCAACGTGCATATAGCCAACGCTTCGCCCGAGTTGTTGACATCCGGAAATTTTCAGGATAACGCCCGTGAATTTCGTCATGCTTTTTTTCGGGAGGTTGCAGATAAGGAGAATTGTAGTGCCATTTTACTCGCTCATCATCGGGAAGATCAGCTGGAAACCATTATGCAGAAGTGGTTTCGTGGCGCCGGATTACAGGCTCTATCCGGGATGTCGGTTTTTGATCAAGGTTCTACTATTTTTCGGCCATTATTACATGTTTCGAAGGTAGATATACTCAAGTTTGCTACTGAAAATAACATCACATTTAGAGAAGATTCCTCTAATAAGTCCAATAGCTACGCTCGTAACTGGCTTCGGAACTCATTTTTTGAAGAAATCGAAAGATTTTTTCCGGGATGGCAGCAAAATGTGCTGGAAAACGCAGAACGAGCTTCATCATACGATGAAATTTCCGGGGTTTTAGTCGATAAATTTGCAGATGAGTCGGGAAAAGAAATCCACCTTTCTGAATTGCAAGTTTTGTCCCAGGCTGCACAACGATTACTGATTTCAACATGGCTTAAGAAGAATGGCATTACGTTCTCGACTGGACAACTGGATTCGATTGTTCGGTTGATTTACTCAAATACTGGCTCCAAAGTGCCGATTATGGAAGGAGTTGTCGTTTGGAGAAATCGTTCAAATTTGCAGTTAAAACGCACCTCTATTGAGCCAGACTTCCAATTTTCGACCCATTTCATCACCGATACACAGAAAGAATCACCTCAAGAAGATGGCCGGTTTGTGGCAGACGATAAGAATCTTGAAAGTGAATTCCCTCAGGAACGTAGCTCAACCATCGGAAATCAGTTAACCCGCAGCGATGAGATGTTAATTCGCCAAAATGAAAATACAACAATCGATACCCGAAGGTACTCTATTGAAGCGAAGTTCATTTCAGCAGAAGAAGAATGCGCATTTCGCGGTGGCAATCTTTACTTATGCTCAGAATCGATCTCGTTTCCGTTAACTGTGCGGAGGTGGGAGCCGGGCGATCGACTTATTCCGTTCGGAATGAAGGGATCTATGCTCGTTTCCGACTTATTAACCAATCGAAAAATTGCCTCCGCCCAAAAAAAAGAGGCAATTGTGCTGGTAGCCTTTGATGCGAGAATCTGTGCTGTTATCTTTCCGCATCCAACAGAACGCGGAGATGCAGGTTGTATCGATAACGCATATCGATTGAAATCAACTCATGAAAACCGCTTAGAATTAACGATAAACTATAGCATATGAGCTTCTACACACCAGATACTGTGCTCTGCAACGGCGAGACATTCAAACTTTACATATCAAAAGAGCAGATTCAAACGCGGATTGCTGAAATTGGAATGCAAATTGATGCAGATTACGAAGGGAAGAAGCCAATTTTTATCGGGGTTTTGAACGGATCGTTTATTTTCCTGGCCGATTTGATGCGCCATGTTTCTATTCCTTGTGAGGTCGACTTTTTCAAGTTGAGTAGTTATGGCGACGAGAAGGTGTCGTCGGGAAAAGTGACCAAACTAAAAGATCTCGACGCACAAATTAAGGGGCGCCATGTAATAATTGTTGAGGATATTGTTGATACGGGATTGTCGATGAGCTATATCATGAAGCAGATTAAAGAGGCGGGTCCGGCATCGGTTCGGATTGTGACGTTGCTGCACAAGCCAGGAGCGACTAAGTACGATGTGACGATTGATTATATCGCGTTTGAAATCCCAACGTTGTTTGTCTTGGGATATGGACTGGATTATGCTCAAGAAGGACGAAACCTGGCTCAAATCTACGTAATTGATGATTCGAAAGACGAATAAGTACCTACTTATGTTCGCGTTTAAAGGTGCTTAAGTTGATACTTCATCGCCAAATTGATTACTAAGTAACAACTTATTCAGCGATATTTATTTTTAAACAAAAACGGATTGCTTGTTTTCTTGGACCGAGTAAATCCTTATATTTGAAGTCTTCCCGGAGAGATGGCTGAGTGGCTGAAAGCGGCATCCTGCTAAGATGTTGAGCCCCCAACAGGGCTCCGAGGGTTCGAATCCCTCTCTCTCCGCCACATTTAGGCTGTGCAATGAAAGTTGTACAGCCTTTTTTGTTTTAGGCAGATTAGTAAAGTAACCTATTAGCAAAAAAAAAGTCTGTTACGGGTACGCCGTAACAGACTTAGCTCAAGGCCTTTCTCTTCTAACAAATAGGTAGTTGTCTTCTTACTGATCTGTGTCTTCTGTCTATGTTTTACGTTCTAGTGCGTACTCTCTTATCTAAACTTGTATTGCAATCGCATGTGCAGTCATTGGATTAACCCAATTTTAATTCCTTTGCTTACAGCTTCAGCTTTACTGTTAACCTGTAGTTTTCTGTAAATATTTCGAACGTGATGTCTAACCCCATCTTCCGATAAAAAAATCTCTCTGCCAATGGCCGAGTAGGATAAACCCTTTGATAGCTCCATTAGTATCTGATGTTCTCTTTCTGTGAGCTCGAATTCTGCCATTATTTTTGAATGATGAAACGTACCAATAACTTTACGGGCGATATTTGGCGTAATCGGAGATTCACCCCTGAATGCATCTCGAATTGCCTGTACAAATAGATCAGGCGTTACCTTTTTCATCAAGTACCCAATAGCACCAGCTTTTAGGGCATTAAATATGTTTTCATCATCGTCGTGTATTGTTGCCATAATTATGGCAACGCGTTCATTCTTATCCCGGATATGCTTTATTCCATCAATGCCAGACATTCCAGGTAGACTGATGTCCAGGATCAATACATCCAAATCAGACATTTTATCCGACTCCAATGCAGATTCGACAGACTCATGAGTCGTGACAACCTTCATGTCTTTTTCGAAGTTGATGAAGGTGGACCATCCTTCCATCATAAACTTGTTATCTTCTATTATTCCAACATTGATCAAAATATTCTCCTTTAATTTCTAAGACCAAAGTAAAGAAGATACGAATTGCTGTCACCGCATGACCATGTGGTTCTTTAGAATAATTGTATGATACTAGATTAACCTGTTGGTGCTTATATAGTTAGTTTAAGCAAAAAGCGTGTTCCATAGTTTGCTTCTGTATCCAAAGTTAGCTTTGCACCTATACTTTCAGCTCTCTTTTTGATGTTTCGCAACCCGTTACCGGATTCTCTTTTTTCGGGTAAACCAACTCCATTATCCTGAACTACCAGTTCTAACTGGTTGCCTTTTACTGTCAAAATTACATCAATTTGAGTCGCCTGTGAATGTCGAACAGCATTTGTAATTATTTCTTTATATATCATCCATAAATGCTGACGAACAAGCATGTCTGGTTTCCCAGTAACCTCCTCATCTATGCGCAACTGATATTTGATATCCCTGCTTTCAAGTAAATCTGACGCAAATCTACGGCACTTTGCCATAAACGATTTCCAATCGTCATGCTCCGGATTAATAGCCCAAACAATATCTGTTATTTTTTCTTTGGCATCATTCGCACTAGCCGATATCAACTCCACAAAACGTTTCTTTTCCTCAACACGATCATCACGCCCAACAGCTTCTGCGAAATAAGATATACTACTGAGTGTTGCACTAACTTCATCATGCAAATCACTTGCAATTCGGTTTCGCATACCTTGTACTTTTAAAATCTGATTTACCCTTATCGTATGTGCTGAATAGAGAATTCCAGATACACCAACCAAATAGATGAGGTAAGCCCACCATGTTCTGTACCAAGGCGGTAAAATTGTAAACGTAAACTCAGCCGGCATTCCAACTGGCATCCTACCAGTTTGTGTTCTAACTATAAATGTATATGTGCCTTCACTTAAATTGGTATAAATACGTCTGGTTTCCTGATTTCGGCCAGAAAAAGATGCATCATATCCTTCCAGTTTTGTTTCCCAAAAAGTTTCGCCTCCACCACCGTACGAACTTGTGCTGTAGTTAAATGTGATATCCCGCTTGTTATAGGGTAAAATCACCTCGGGTTGCCGACCAATACCGGCGTAAACCAATGAATCGCCTGTTACGTAAATCCCTCCGGCAAAATTAGCTTTATAAGTGAAGTCATGATCGTCGTACGGATCCATTACAAGGTAAACACCTCGGGTTGTACCAATCCAGGCGCCAAATTCGTTGCATATCATGGATGTTGACAAATGATTGGCCTCCTGATAGGAACGCCTCATAATTATTTGCGAATTATCTGGTGCAGATTTGAGTCTGTGAAATCCATTGCTGGTTAGAATGTAGATGATGTCATCACACTGGTATATTTGATTGTTAAACCTGTTGTAAATAGTATTATTCCCCAAAAAATCTGCAATTACTAAGGAATCGCTTGACTCGTCGTAGTAGAAAATCCCGACATTATTGCTCAATAGAAGCCTTTCGTCTATAATAACCAAGTGTTTAATTTCTCTTGCACGATCTACAGTGTACGTGTTAATAACCTCACCATCGAGCGATATTCTAGTTAAGGTTCTGTAATTATCATGAGCCCAAAGCTCATTTTGGAATAAGACCATTTTCAAAATCTCAAAGTTTACATCTACACTCCAGATCTCCTCATAATTATTATGGGCATCTAATGCATAAACGACGCTTACATCCCGCACAAATAATACATTGTCATGCCGAACGAGTATAGGCCCTAAGAAATCTTTGATGCGTGTGATGTTGTCTCCATCATAATGAAACAATCCGTGTACGGTGCTTAAATAGGCGAAATCCCGATGTTCGTCAGGAGGGAGAATATCTATTACACCGGTAGCAATTTCGTATGGTTTAAATTCGGTGCCTCCATTTCGGATGTCCATCGTGAAGAACCCTTCGGTTGTGCTGAGGTACATCTTGTCGAATAAATCTGCAATTAAATGAACCCTGCCATCTATACCCGACATTGCATTCGTTACACGCAAAGGATAGGTTACTTGCAAGCGTTGAATCCCTCTTTCTGATGGAACCCATAAGCTTCTCTCGTCGTCTTCGTATAGATCATAGATGGCATTGGTAGGCAGACCATTATCCCGGGTAAAATGCTCGAGTTTATTTAAATGGCGGTCTGTAATGTATAAACCGTCTACAAGTGTTGCGATAGCCATTTTCCCGTCCGAAAGCTTGGCTGCCTTGTAAACAAAAGAGGAAGCTATTTCGGATGCAAATTCAGTCTCGATGGCACTGAATTTGCCGTTTTGAAAGCGGACAGCACCTGACTTTCTCGACAAAAACCAACTCACATCGTCGTACTCAACTATTCCGAATACCAAGTCATCGCTAAAATCATATTCGTAAGGAAGCGCATGAAAACCTTCCAAATTAACTTTATAAAAGCTCCCGGAGGTAGTTTGCACGATGAGTTCGCCCTGAAAGCTGAACATCCGGTGCAAACCCGTTCCCAAATCATGATTAATGATATCCCCCTGTCTAAGAATATAGACCTCATAATCTGACTGAAAAAATATGCCCTCTTCTGTCTCAATAATAGTTCTGATGTCGCCTCGAATGTTTCCCAAATCCCCACTTATTGATTGCACATAGTATTCACCTACTTCATTTACTGCGAGATATCCAAACATCGACCTGGAACCCAAATAGATGGTTCCGTCCTTAGCTTTGGTTAATGCACGTACAATTCTATTTCCTTGAAGGGGGATCCTTTTCCAATTGGTTCCATCAAATTGAAACACTCCTCCAGAATTTCCAAACAACATGATGCCGTTCGTGTCTTTAACAGCTGCCCAGTTTTGGTTTGAAAATTCTACATTATCATAGTAGAAATGCTCTTGTATGGGTAAACCCTGAGCCTGCCCCAGGACCGGTAGTAATAGTAGTAGTAAGAATAGAATACTACATCCTGGGTATACTTGGATTTGGTTCGCCCGGACTGTCGTCACCATCGCCATTATTATTGTCATTATCTGCGCCGTCGCCGAGGTCATCGGTTCTGTCGCCATCAAGCGACATATATAGTTTCCAGTATGATGCCATTTTATTATCACCGTTATATAATGTATTTAGAATAAAGTCTTATGAGGAAGGCTATGCTAAACCGTTTAATCATATGTCTTCTGTCTTGTCGCATAAACAAAAACCATGAATAGAAATGTTTATTCGGTGGTTTTGCTGCGGAAGAGTTGAATACGAACAAATTCTATAACTTCTCATAGCCTTCATGATACTGGTTGTTTTGAAAAAGCCTAACTGAAAATAGAATAATAGCTGATAATTACAATGTAGTTTATTGCCAATTAGCTAACTGTTTATCTGTGATTCGTTAATTTAGTCCAAAGCTTGAAATGCCGGTTTAAATACTATCGGATGCAGAAACTGACAATGGCTTTAGTTATTTTCAGGTGACCATAAACCTAACTTTATTATCATGGAAGAACATCACATCCAAAAAATGGGCAAACAGAAGAACATTGCCCTTGTTGCACACGATAATCGAAAAATTGAACTACTCGAGTGGGCAAAATTCAATTTACTAACCCTTTCCCAGCATAAACTTTATGGCACTGGCACAACGGGCGGATTACTAACCGAGAAACTCGGACTCCCCGTTCATCGCTATAAAAGTGGTCCGTTAGGCGGTGACCAACAAATTGGTGCCGACATCAGCGAAGGCGTTATCGATTTCATGATATTTTTTTGGGATCCACTGCAGTCGCAACCCCACGATGTAGACGTTAAAGCATTACTCCGTCTATCTGTTCTGTACAATATTCCAGTGGCGTGCAACCGTGCAACCGCCGATTTTCTTATTTCATCGCCACTTTTGGGCAATCCATACGATCGCATCATAAAAGATTTTCAGTTACCAACTAAGTTATGATGTACGACGTGGTTGTGGCCGGTGCTGGTGCCGCAGGACTAACCGCTGCCATTTTCGCAGCTGAAAAGGGGGCATCGGTCTGCATTTTGGAACGCACCGATAAGCCCGGGAAAAAGATTCTGATGTCGGGAGGTACTCGTTGCAACGTTTTGCCGGTGAGAATGAGCCTCGACGACTATTACACCGACTCGTCTACGAATTTGCTGAAACGGATTTTCAGATCATGGTCGGTGGATGCGTGTAAATCGTGGTTCGATTCTGATTTGAAGCTATCGCTGGCCTGCGAGATTGAATCTAACAAGTGGTTTCCGGTTTCGAATAGCGCTAAGGATGTACGCGATGCCGTACTGAACAAAGCGTTGAGTCTGGGTGTTGTTATTCGTTACAACCAATCCATTATCGGCTTGCAGCAATTGGAATCGGAGGGATCTGGTTGGGATATAATGGTTGATGGTGCCCGGGAGCCAGTGAAAACCCAGAACGTAATCATCGCCACGGGCGGACTCTCCGTCCCAACCACTGGCACCGACGGCGGCGGACACAAACTCCTCAAATCCCTCGGCGTTGCTCTAAAGCCCACCTATCCCGCCCTCACACCCCTCACCGGTTCCCATCCTGGAGCCGAAAACCTAGCCGGGATTTCACTAACGGTCTCCCTCAGCCAGGAAAAACAAAACGCCAAACGAGAGGGATTCCTATTCACGCACAAGGCCTTTTCGGGCCCATCGGTACTCGATATAAGTCATTTGGCTACGAGATTTGTCACCGGACTCGGCCCAAAGCCCGAGTACCACGTAAACTGGACCGGCGAGCCTGAGGATGTCTGGAAACAGCGCTTGTTGGATGGCAAAGGAACGGTTAAATCGGTACTAAAAGAACATCTTCCGAACCGGCTGGCCGATGCGTTGCTTATCGGGAAACCCTACTCAGACCACAAAATTGCAGAATTATCGAAATCAAACCGTCAGGAATTGCTAAAACTCGTAACCGAGTTCAGGTTGGATTGGTCGAGCCACGAGGGGTACAAAAAAGCAGAGGTTACGGGCGGCGGAGTTCCGTTGGAGGCCATCAATACAGCCACTATGGAGCTCAAAAATATGCCCGGACTATTCGTTTGTGGCGAAATTGTGGATGTTTTTGGCCGAATTGGCGGATTTAACTTCTACTGGGCGTGGGTTTCGGGAAGATTGGCCGGGAAGAGTGTGAATACGTGAATAAGACCATCGTTTGTGGAAGCTCACCGAGAATAAATCATCGGTTTTATGATAATCCGGCGAGATTTCTTAACTCCGGATACCTAGTGGAGTGCGAGGATGTCTCCCAAAGAACACCCTATTCCAGCACAACGGCTGGCTCTAGCGGAGTCACCACCACACTATCGCCTGATGTAAATGGCATCCGGTTATCGGTGTGCACCAAACATTCGCCGTTTCGAAGCTTAACTCGATAGGTGATGTCGTGACCTTTAAACTCTCGACTCAAAATCGTGCCGCAAAGTCCGTTGCAGTTTCGCTCTGTCGCCCGCTCGAGCGTGAGATGCTCGGGACGAATCGAAAGTTTGATATTGCCCCGGGCCGGACGATTAATCATGAGTTCGCCAAGATCGGTGTAGGCTTCCAATCCATGTGCCTGGGCGCGCAGTAAATTCGTTCTGCCAAGAAACAGCGCTACGAACTCGGTTCTTGGCGTGTAGTAAACTTCCTCTGGAGTGCCAACCTGCTCGATTCGTCCTTCGTTCATTACGGCAATTCGGTCGGCGAAAGATAAGGCCTCTTCCTGATCGTGCGTGACCAAAACGGCGCTGATGCCTGCTTTCTTTAGAATCGTGCGGATTTCGTTGCGCGTTGTCTGACGCATAACGGCATCTAGATTAGAAAATGGCTCATCCAGAAAGATAATTTCCGGCATAGGTGCAAGGGCTCGAGCCAACGCAACACGTTGCTGCTGACCTCCCGATAACTCATGAGGCTTTCGATTGGCAAAGTCGGCCAATCCGGTTAAAACCAACATTTCCTGAATTCGAGCTTCCTTGTCGGATTTACTGAATTTCCCCAGTCCGAATCCAATATTGTCGTGCACATTTAAATGCGGAAACAACGCGTACTCCTGAAAAACGAAACCGATTCCGCGCTTTTCAGCCGAGACGTTCGTGTGCTGACACTCAATAACTCGGTTACGCAGCTCTACAGAA
>JAIUMT010000069.1 GCA_022565415.1 Balneolales bacterium
AAAGTCGTAAAAACCAGTAGAAGTGTGATAAATGCGGATTTTGTCATGATGATACTCGATGTAGATGATAGATTAAAAAAATTTAAATAGGGTCATTCCGGCTAAAGTGGCAAGAAGTCCGATGAAAACACTTAACAAAACATATCCAATTGCCTGACCAATTAATCCGTTACTGAGGAGGCCAATGGTCTCTAGAGAGAATGCAGAAAATGTGGTAAATCCGCCAAGAATTCCGGTGATGAGGAATAGGCGCCATTCCGTGGTAAAGTCTAATTTCTCGGTAACACCAAAAAGGATTCCAATCAGGAAGCAACCGATGATGTTAACGGTAAGGGTTCCGATAGGAAATGCAGACAGGAACTTGGATTGCATCCCGACTGAAATCAGATAGCGGAGCACACCTCCGATAAAACTTCCTGCGCCAATAAAAAGAATGATTTTCATAACGGGAACTTAGCAATTTTGATGGTAAATGGTTAATAGAGCTCAATTTAAATTTGTTGAAGAGGCGAATATAATAATCTAATTGGAGATTATGTTGGGATCTACTGATCTACTGATTTACTGTCCTACTCTAAGTAAATTTAATTAGCTGTGCTGCTGAACTCCGCTAGGAACAGTCCGAGGCCAAGCGTTGGAGTCTGGATTAGTTAGAGCGTGGTGATGATCTGGAAAGTTGAATTTGATAACCTAGCCGCAAAGAACTCCGAAAACTAGATTCACAAACACAAGATCGGACTCTGAAATGGCTTCGGCAAGCGCTCACTACAGATCGAAGAACTAGAAAGTCATTTAAAGGTCGGATGGAAGGATTATGGACAGACCGGGTAGGTAATATCAGTCAAATTCAGGTTGAAAACATTTTAATATTAGTAATTTGTATTGGACATTGCGGGGACATTTACGAAGATCGATAGATTTCAAACACTTGCTTTGGTAAGGTCAACTCTATCGAAAGTTAGCACTGACATCCTTCAATTTCGCCAGTTCTAGTAAGTAACACCTTTTTAGGGTTTGCATTACGCAGAAAACTCTAGCGAAAATGAATGCCGTCAAGTTATTTTAAAGGAAAATTCGTGAAGATTTACGTTGTTGAAGAAGTAAATTTATGCGTATTATTGAGGCCTATTCAAATTTCGGAAAAAAACGAGTTTGGATAGGTACTTGTCAGGCACAAACAGGCATTAAAAACGCCTTCTTTTTGGGCTTAAGAGTACTTAATGACAGTTTATTAGCATTTTTGATTAAACTCTTAACTGCTTGATTAATTGTTGTTTATTAGTTGCCGCCGTGGTGGAATTGGTAGACACGATGGACTTAAAATCCATTGATCCTCAAACGATCGTGCCGGTTCGAGTCCGGCCGGCGGTACATATAAGCCCTCGATTATTAGCTTTTTAGCGAACGTCGAGGGCTTTTTTTATTTGTGTAATTTAAGCGCTATTCTCAAATTGGTACATGATTGGTACATGATTGGTACATGATTGGTACATGATTGGTACATGAAGCCCTGTAAGTCTTTGACTTGAAAGACTAATTTTAGGTAAAAACAGGGAAATTTTGCAACCTGCCAACGTTTACCTCATATTTTTTTAAAAAAACTGCCTGCGTCAATCGAGGTGGTTGATTTCCCTCACGGACACTAACCTCATTTTTTTTGCAAAAAACTGACCCACCTTTGTTATTTTAAATCAAAACTTAGTCCGATAACTTTTTTTAAAATCACGTGTCCAAAATTTTTGAATACCACGTTGCAAATGGCATTTCATTAAGTAAAATAGTTTTCTTTGCGGTACTTTTTCTCGCTTTCCAAAACACATTTTCTCAATCAATCCCCGAATCGGAGCATTGGCCAAAGGGATATCCCGAAGTAACTTCCTTCACTAATCAAACCGCTTATATCGGAGCGTCCCAAACCTATCAGGCAGCTGAAGACAGCCGGGGTGTTATGTATTTCGGAAACCTGGTTCACGGAGTTCAAATCTATCGCGGCGACAAATGGATCCCCCTCAATATTCGCGGCAGTGCTCATGTTATTTCGATGTTTTGGCACGATGAACGAAATCGTATGTACGTCGCCGGGGTTGATTTCTTCGGCTACATCACCGCTAACAGCACACAAGAGTATCATTTCGTTGACCTCACAAACACTCACTCCCTCGAGAATTTCTCGTTCAATCGCGTCAATCAGATGCACAAATGGGGCGAGAACATCATTCTTCAGATGGAGAACAAATTGCTGGTTTGGGACGGATCTGAACTCACCCTGCTTTTCGAGTCCGACCCATATATTTATTCTCTCAATGTTATCGACACCGATTTTTGGATTCATCTGAGGGGTGGTCAGCTGCTCAGGGGTGATGGTCGCAATTTGGAACCGGAAGATTATCCGTCTGATGTGCGCCCTATCAGCCTCATTGTATCAAATGAAGACGGATCCCTCAGGGCAATTAGTCGTAGCGGAAAGTTTCTTAGATACGAGTCGAATACTGTACCACGGGCGAATTCTTCTCACCAAACACTCTCCGAGGAAGCCGGAAATCCAACCGGAACCCCACACGCTTCTGCCCGCTGGGTAATTGACGAATCGGTTTCGGGCTTCAACATGACCGGAATCAACGAATTACACCGAATTATTCAAACCAGGGATGGTTCTTTTGCCGCCGCAACCGGAATAAACGGAGTACTTTTCATAAATACCGATGGCTCTCTTCGCTATCATCTCACCTCAGATCATGGACTTTCTGCGAATACGGTTTCCTTTTTATTCGAAGATCGAAATGGAAATATATGGGCATCCTCTGGTAATGGCATTTCTATGATTGAATATGCCTCACCTTTTCGATTGCTCCGCGGAGAGCAAGCTGTTCCCGGAAACACGTCCGAAATCGCAACTTATCAGGGTCGTTTATTTGCAACCGACACAAAAACGTACGAGTGGATTCCATCAGAGCGTGAATGGGTGGTCATAGGTGAAAGTATGGGACGAGTTGCAAACATCCGCAGCGGAACCAAAAACCTGTTCGCGATGTCAGCAAGCGGTCTGTTTCAGTATCAAAATGGGCGAATGCGTCAGGTTTATCCGTATAGCATGTACGATGTCCAATTCTCACGTGCAAACCCAAATATTATGTACGGACTAAATGGTGGTCCGTGGTTTAAGCTTTTTCAGCTCGACGATGATGGTAATTACGTTACTCGATTGGCGCAATTCAATCTCGGTATTCGCCTGATTTCGGTGCATGAAGCGAGCGACGGGTCTCTATGGATTGGTACCGGCAGCAACATTTTGCACATTACAGGATTTCATGAATTAGAAAATGGGGAGTATGAGCTTGGCGAAATCACGACTTACGGTACCGAGCACGGACTTCCGCCCGGAAATTACAATTATACCGCAAATCATGGCGATGAAGTGCTATTCATCACAATGCAGGGACTTCACTCATTTGCTCCAGATCAAAACCGTTTTATACCAGCTGAGGATTATCTGAACGCATTTCAAGAGTCGGAACGGGCGTCTTGGCCCGTAGTACACGATAATTTCAACAGATTGTGGATTGACCTCACCGGACTTCGCCTAGGCTACCTGGACTTAAATTCTGAACCTCCCTATACATGGTACTGGCAGCCGTTTCGCCGGCATGGTCCATACCAGCATATAAATCGATTTCTTTCGCCATCTGAGCATGAAGTATATACTTCATCACAATACGCGATTTCACGTTTTGATTTAACCATGCTTGATAACGTGCCACTCCCACCGAATGCGATATTAAGCAGCGTCGTGTACTCGGCCGACTCGCTCATAAGCGGAGGTGCGACGCCTTTAAATCACATCCTCGAAGAGCCGTTAGACTACAATCGCTTGCCGATGATTTTTGAATGGGGAAGTACCTCTCATTTACCCAAAAAATA
Source organism: Balneolales bacterium (assembly GCA_022565415.1). Taxonomy (GTDB): domain Bacteria; phylum Bacteroidota; class Rhodothermia; order Balneolales; family HLUCCA01; genus HLUCCA01. Next base: position 3,919 of record JAIUMT010000069.1, read on the forward strand.
TCGATGGTTTCAGACGAAATTGGAAGGTTTCGACGAGGATTGGTCAGCCAGAAATCAGGAAACACGTCGGGAATTTACAAATCTGCCGTCGGGTCGTTACGAATTTCGCGTTAGAACGTATGATATCTACAATCAAGTTAGTCCTGAAGCTGTTTTTGAATTTCGAATTCGTCCGCCTTGGTATGCCTCAATCGGTGCGTACATCACGTATGGCCTGTTTTTTATTGCCCTAATGCTAGGATTATTACATTGGAGAACGGCCCGACTGGAGTCTCAGAAACGCGATTTGCAGATAACCGTCGACCAGAGAACCCGTGAAATCGAAGCTGCCAGGCGTAAAGCGGAAGATGATCGCCTCATCATTCAACAGCAAAATGAAAAGATTCGTCAGACCGAGCAGATGCGGAATCGTTTATTCGCCGACATCACACACGAGTTTCGAACGCCCATTACCATCAGCCTCGGATTGATGGGCAAATTGCAGCAGGATATCGACAGTAATTCCATTCAGACAGATGATGTGATCACCATCAAACGCAATCTGAAACGCTTGAATAGAATGATGGATCAGGTAATTGACATTACCAAGTTCGACAATAACGTTCTCGTGTTGCATCCGATTCCGGTTTTGGCGCAACCGTTGGTGGTGCGAATTGCAGAGAGTTTTCGATCACTGGCCGAATCAAAACAACAGGCGTATTTGGTTACAGTTGAGGCGGGTTCAGTTACCGTAGAGGTCGATCCGGATAAACTCGAAAGCATTGTTAACAATCTCATTCACAATGCCATAAAATTCACTCCTGAAATGGGCACGGTTCGGGTAAATATTTCAAGTGATGCTGACAAATTTCGTTTACGTGTAGAGGATAGTGGTCCAGGTATTCCAAGCGACAATGTGGAGGCTGTTTTTGATCGATTTTTCCGGGTTAAGAATGAGGCCGCTCCCTATCAAGAGGGAATGGGGTTAGGACTCGAACTCAGCAGAACCCTCGCCAGAAAGATGGGGGGCGACATAACCCTGGATGCTGGTCGTCTCAGAGGGTGTGCATTTGAGTTGAACTTACCTGTGAGCGAGATAAGCATAGATTTAGAAAATGTAAGTGAACCGGAGGCCGATGCATCTCAAGATGTCGTTGCGACTGATCTGCCAACCTATTCTCAGAGTGAGACGCCATCTGATATTAGTATGGAAACGCTATCTAATGATCAAGCTGAACCGCAGGAAGCTGTTTTTTCCGAAAGCCGCGACAATTGGAATATTCTTGTAGTCGAGGATAATGACGATATGCGCAAATACGTGATCGGGATTCTAGAGCCGTTTGGCGAAATTAAATCCGTCGCAGATGGCATAGAAGCGCTAGATCTGATGGTACATTGGAAGCCCGACCTGGTAATATCCGATTTGATGATGCCCCGCCTGGACGGAGTTGAACTTACCCGTCGCATGACAGAAGATGGATATCTCAATCAAATCCCCGTTCTTATACTTACAGCCAAGAGCCTTAGAGAAGATCGGTTGGAACTGCTTCGTCTTGGAGTGGCCGATTATATAAGCAAACCATTTGATAAAGAAGAGCTTCAACTCAGGGTAAGGAGCGCCTTGAAAAATTACAGTGCAAGGAAGAAGATACAAGTCGATATTAAAAACCAATCTGGCCTGATGGAGCAAGCTCCGTCGGCGGTGGCTAAAGCCGCTCAGTATATCTATAGTCAGATTGGTCAGAGGGAAATATCGGCAGATTTGGTGGCCTCTGAGCTCAATATGAGTCGCAGTACGTTGTATCGTTACATCAAAACGGAGAGTGGACTTACATTCGGGTTGTTCTTACGTGAGCTTAAGTTGCGGTATGCCCGTGAGATTTTGCTGAAAGATCCATCTATTACTCTTGAGGATTTAGCCTGTAAGGCCGGATTTCAAAAAGCGTCCTGGTTTTCGAAGGTGTTTTTTGAGCATTACGGCTGCCGCCCTCATGAAATGGCTAAAAAATTCTAGTTCGACTCGTTTTCAATCCCATTTACCCCAGCGACTTTCAGGCACAAGGAGAGTACAAATCCGTAGCCAATGTGCATGGAAATACCAGCTAAAATCATAAGTCCCGGTACCCATGTATCGGCGTAGAATAGTCCGAAGGGCTCACCGGCAGCGCGTGAAGCAAGTGGGGCTACAATCAATCCTGCTACCAACGAAATGATGAATCCATATATGATTCCCTGCACAAACCAATTTCCGGGGACCCGTTTTTGCAGAAATACCACCCAGATTAAGGCGAGTTTAATCCCAACAATAAAATACGCGAAATTCCCCCAGGCAATAGAATATGGTTCAGCCCGATGTACATAATTGAAACTTTGTTTCAGAATATGACCTACATCTATGGTCGGTAGCCCAAATCCACCTTGTAAAAAGGCAATCATGGCCATGGCGAAGGTGGCTAGTATGCCCGAAATTACAGTTCGCCAGAAAGTGCTGGAAGAGATCATGGTACGTCCTAAGAGTTTGTTTTTCGATGCTTTTCAAAACTAATTTGCTCTGATTTCTGCCTTTCAGCAAACAAAATTATCGAATGGATAGGTTTTGTAATTAAAACGGCGCAAAATAAAGACCACAGTTCTAAGCATTCTATGAATTTTACACGCATCTGTATGTTAGCTAATTTGATAGTAAATTTCTAATGAGGATAACAACACAATTATTCACGGAACGCAAGTTCACATTTGATTGTATTGATAATATGTGGATATACTGATTAACAAGTACTTGGTGAATCATCCAAATTTGCCACGCAGAAACTCTTCAATCTCTAAAACTAAATTATTATGAAAAAGAACGTGGGTACTACCGATAAAGTTATTCGAATTTCTCTGGCTATCGTGCTTCTGATATTATTCTTCACGAATGTCTTGACCGGCGTAGCTGGGATTATTGCAATTATCGCCTCTGTGGTACTGATTGGTACAAGTCTTTTCAGTTTTTGCGGACTTTATACACTGTTCGGAACTAATACATGCTCGATCGAGGAGCAGAAGCCAGCTAATTGATTCTCGAACTAAAATGATTTTATCTCGGTCGGATTGAACTAGTAAATTTCGATAAGCGAAGTTCTATTTGTACCCAAAATCTGTAGTAGCTACGCTTCAGTTCGAAAATCAAAAAGAATCTACTTCAGAATAGTCATTTTTCGTGTATCGGTTCTTCCCGAAGCTGTCATCCGATAAATATAAACTCCACTTGATAGTCCGTCGGCATCCATCAGTACCGAATGCGTGCCGGCGGGCATGACTCTATTTTTAATTGTTGAGATTTTCCTGCCGAGGATAGAATACAACGTAATATTGACGTGTGCATCTTCACTAATCTGATATGATATCGTCGTGCTCGGATTAAACGGATTCGGGTAGTTTTGTCCTAGTTTAATCTGACTTGGAATCCCAAGCTTTTCTTCAATTCCAGTTGACGTATCTGCTATTGCCCGCACTTTGATGTTATCGAGGCGAAGCTCATCTCTACCGCCACCACCGGTTTGTTGACCTGTGAAATAGAACTTCCACCGAATCTGAATATATGGTTCGTCCATAGCTTCCTCAGGCAAGTGGATTTCCGAAAATTCAGTACTATGCCCCTTAGGAGATGTTCTTCGATACTCAACAGGAACCCCATCATGGATGAAATCAATGAAATCACCCTCAATTCCTATCCGATATTGCATCCGTATGGCGTAAACGCGGTTGTTGATGGTGCGCGTTTGTCCGAGCCAACTCACGCTGGCTGACTCAATACCACGAGTATCCAACGCAAGCACAGCTGCTCCCAGGTCGCGACCCTGACCGGTATTTATCATGCTGATGCCCTCTTCACCGAGCCCGTTAATGCGAGTCCGGCGAGTCAATTTATACGGAAATCCAAGGTTTGGCAGGTCATCTGTATTGTAATCACTCTCCTTTAAAATGTATGGATTTGGAACAAGATCGATGAGTAGAGGATCATCCATTTCGCTCTGCAGAAAAACCATATTCGGAGGGAAGGCTCCGTTTGGCTCATCGGGCGACCAAAAGTTGAAATCGTAATCCTGTTCTTTAAGTACCACAGGATCTGGATTGATAATGGACATCAGTTCGAAGGTATATAAGGCGTCAATTTCGTCTGATACGATGTAAACTCGGCGATTTGGGAGGTCGACGGCGATTCCCTCGGGCTTTAATATGTCAAGGTCGTACGAGCGGATTGGGTACAAATCGGAATCTGTTACCACAATTCGTTGGGATTCATCGCTCAAAATCCAGAGTTCGTCGCGTGTGGGCTCGTGGAAAAGTCCGGAAATGTCGGTTACTTCGAAGCTACCAGTAAAGTTAATGGGCGTGTTCTTGATGATCTCGAAATCGCTGTTCAACTCCAAAATTACACGCGGATTCTTTTCATTTGCTACCCAAAAATGGCCAGTTAACGTATTCAGGGCAATTCCTTCAGGACCATCATTCTCGTTAATCTGTCCAATATCTACCGAAACCCGTCGTAAAACCTGGCCGAGCATATTGAGTTGCACCATTTCACGACGACGTTCTTCCAAAATCCAAAGTGTGTTTGTTGTGGCGTCGTAGGTTATGCCCTCCATATCTTCGCCTGAGTAAAACAGGGTGGAAAGAACGGTTCCATCAGTTGAAATTCTGTAAATATGCCCACCTTGTGCATCACTAACGGTCCACAGCTGACCTTCATTGGCATGCAATGTGAGTCCGGATGGATCTGAAATCGGTAGCGAAACTTCGTCTATTAGACGCAAAGCATCAATCCGTTCTGGTTCAGAGCCATCCGATTGCTGGATGGCACCCATCAGAATAAATGCAGTAACTAGTGCAGGTAGAGTAGATTTAATCAAAAGATGTAGATTGGAGGCTGGGGAATTTTCGATTTCGCAGTAGGGAGCGTTACATAGACAATTTTCGCTCAATTTAACAATGTTACGCGAAGAAGACCACTTTCAATCGGTGAGGTTATTGATGTTCACGAGAGTATCAAATGATTTCAGCAAATCGGCAGATACCTGCTCCAAAGCATGCATAAGTTCATCATGCGTTTCAACCTCGCTGTTCTGGATTTCAGTAATGAGTCCGGCAATATTTGCTGCGTGCGCGCGGATTACATGAGAAGTGATGTAATTGAAATTCATAAGCTGCTTGTTTTGCAGTTCTAGTTTTTCGTTGGCTTGCTTCAGCTCTTCTTCACGAATCTTGCGGATTGTAATATCTTCTTTGATGGCGATAAAGTTGGAAATTGCACCGGTATGGTCTTCGATTGGAGTGATTATGGTATACTCGTAATATATTTCACCGGTACGTTTTCGGCTTCGAATTTCTCCGCAACATTCTTTGCCTTCTTTTATCGTTTCCCAAATTTCCATTTGTAAAATGGCCTCCGGATCGTCTAATATCGTATTCCAAGGATTAGTACCAATAACTTCAGCCACACTATATCCACTAGTTTGTTGGAAACGTGGGTTCGCATATTCAAGATTACCCTCGATGTCGGTAATTAAGATGGTTGCCGGGTTATGATGAATACCTTTTAGCAGTTTCTGGGATAATTTATCAGCTTCTTTACGTTGAGTAATATTGCGATTTACGCCTCGCTGACCCAAGGATGTTCCTCTATCATCAAAGACGGCACGATAATCGTTTTCGACCCATTTTATAGAGCCATTTTTATTGTAAATCCTGAGTTCAATTTTACGCCTGGAGTATGGAGATCCATCATTTTGGAGCTTATAATGTTTTTTCCATCGGTTCAAATCCTCTGGATGTAGAATTTTTTCGAATAGATTGGGATCACTTATAAACTCATGAGATTCATATCCAGATATCTCAAAACATCCGGGCGAAACATATTCGTATTTACCGTCGGGTGCCCGCCAGAAGTCCCAATCCAATGAATAATCGGCTGAAATCTTATATCTAAGCTGACTATTTTGGAGTTCTTCTTCTCTCTGTTTGCTTTTTGAAATATCGATGTGCGTGCCAATTACTTTATTCAAATAATTTCCATCGGCATCGAACATTTTTTGTCCGCGAGACCAGATCCAAACCCAATTTCCATTTTGATGCCGAATGCGGAAGTAGTTCTCGTAGATACCAATATCAGCTGGATTACTATAGTAATTTTTGAATTTAGTACTTGCCTTATCCTTGTCGTTTGGATGCATCAAATCGATCCAATTGCGAATTTTTTCGCCGTGCTTAGTTCTATATTCATAAGCATCGAGGCCGAGCATCGACAAATACTCATCACTAAACCACAGACGATCATTTTTTACATCGTACTCCCAGGCGCCGGTGTTGGAGATACTAATGAAAGTTTGATAGCGGATATTCTGTTCCTCAGATTCCAGCTCTTTGGTCTTCTTTTCGTTGATATCAACGATATATCCAAACCAAAATCCTTCTCCATTTTCATCGTGATGTGGCTCGCAATGTTTCCAATGCCACCTAATTCGCCCGTTAACGACGATTCTAAACTCGATGTCGGATGCAATTCCGGCTTTTTTTGCCCTATAATCAGAGTCTCTTACTGTTTCAATATCGTCACTATATACAGCATGATATGCATATTCAGGATTTTCAAGAATTAATGTGCGAGATAGACCAAGCATTGTGCAAAACTTATCGCTTACATACACAAACTCATTCTTACTGTTAAGAATGTAAGCCCCAAAAGGTGAGGACTCAATGAGTTCATGTAAGTTGGATGTTAACGGCATTGCTTCAATAGCTAGAATTCAAAACGATGAGCGGCTCACAGTATATGAGTATAATGTATATCTAAAACATTACAATACATAGAGTTTACATAAAAAATCAACTCAGCCATAAAAAGACCAGTAAGCGGTCAAACTTACTGGCCTTTGCCGTTAACCAAAGAGTTGCCTACCTGTTACAGAACGCATTGATTCAATTACATTTAGCATCAGTGGTCTGTTTAAGGGTTGTCTCCTTGGTTGTAAGTCATTAAAGATTGATTTTATATTCATTCCCTATATGAATGTCAGCTAAATAATTGTAACATGAAATAGAAGAGCAGAATATGTTAGCTATTAGCCAATATTTGTAAAGTATAATTAAGATATAATAGTACGAATAGTTAAATAAATGAGGCGAAGAGGGCCTAGATATTTACACCGATTCCGAATGAAATCGTTCTGAAATGAACTCCGAGAATATCTAACCACCTATGACCCAGTTGAAAATTCATCCGACCGCGGTGTATTCCAGCACTTAATTCATGATTTCGGATGAATCCATATCTTTGCAGCATAGACGAAAAGGTATAGTTCAGCGAAAAGGGTGCGTGAAAATACCAGGAGAAGTCGGTGAGTAGTTCGGGTCCGCTGTAATTGTCGTTTGATAAGTTCACATTTCGAAATCCGAGGTAAAGACCGGCGTCACCGTTATCCAGAAATCGAAATTTTCGTCCGATTGTAATATTAAACTGACGAATGGGGTAGGGGGCTGCTATTTCCCGAAGTTGCTCGTATTTGGATTGTATCGCCCAGTATCGTAAATGCCACTTGGCTTCGAATGCAAATTGCTCCATGGCCATGGTTCCCTGAGGCATAGAGGTGTTAAAGCGAAGTTGCATCATACGGGACTGACCCGCCTGGATATCGTCATCAGCAAACGTTCTGATTCCGCCGTAGGAGCTATTGTATCGATTGTAAGGGGTGGGGTTGTAGCTTAATCGCGGTTCATTTGGCCGAATAGCACGGAAGTAGAAAAACTCAGGTAAAACATCGGCCGTCAGTTCTATTGCCGTTGCAATCATAGAAATGGAGGTGTTGCCACTTTCACCTTCCAGGCGTTTTTTAGCCTCTTCAGTACGCGATTGGGCATTGGTTACCGAGGTGCCGATAACGCCCAGAAGCAAAGCTATTAAAATGATTCTATTTCGCATATCATCTTCTACGTGGTGTAGATTATAAGATACAAATTTCGATTAAATCTGCACTTGCATGATGATGTTATTGAACTACTTAGAGATGGATTTGCATCCTGTTTATTAGTCCAATCTTTGTCAGGACGAAGACTCGTTGAATGCTTGTTCGAAGACCAGTGAATAGCATCAGAAAAAAATCACCGAATAGATTGGTTCTGAGCCGGTTTTTCTTCGGTGTTTTAGAGGTAAGCTAAAAAAACAGCGTTATACACGTTTAAATCTCAAGTCTTCTTACAATCGCTTTTTGAGTTCGAGAATTCTACTAACAGAAGTATCAATTTGAGATTCCTCAATCGTGCCTGCATCCATCAGTTTTTTTATTATGGAAATTGAACGGGTTACGACGTCTGGTTCGTAGGCGAGGTTGTTTCCGAATGCCAAGATGTCGATTCCGGCTAAAAGAGCCAGTTCAACGACTTTCTCAAGTCCGAAATAGTCCGTGATGGCTTGCATTTGCAAATCATCGCTGATGATAACACCATCATACTTAAACTCTTTGCGCAGAACACCTTGCATAATACTGGCCGAAAGGGTGGCCGGATAGGCAGAATCCAATTGACCGTTAAATATGTGCGTGGTCATTACCATGTCGCACAGGTTTTCCTGGATGAGTTTTTCGTATGGAATCATTTCTTCTGGCGACCAGGTTTCGGTAACATCGGCCATGCCCAGGTGGGTGTCGGCCAGGGAGCTGCCATGACCCGGAAAATGTTTGAGGGTCGTTAGTACGCCTTCGCTGCGATGTCCCTCGATGTAAGCTTTTGCATGCGCAGTTACAACTTCAGGATCATCAGAAAATGTGCGGTTTCGTCCGTAAATGGCTTTGTTTTCTTTGTTGATTCCAAGATCGACACAAGGCGCAAAATTCATGTTTAAGCCATACTCTTTGAGAATTCGGGCTATGTGAGCGCCGTGCTCTTTGGTATGATTAAGGTCGTTTTTCTCTCCAAGTTCTTTGTGAGAGAGGCTTTCCGGGAAGCCATATTCGGGCTTTAGTCTATTTACGGTGCCACCTTCCTGGTCAATTGACAGAAATGTTGGCACCTGCAGATTGTCGTAAATCTGTCCCATCAACTTTTTGAGCTGTTCGGGAGAGCTGATATTTCGTTCATGCTTTTTCAGAACGACATCATAATCGAAAAGAATGATGCCTCCAACCATGTG
>JAIUMT010000070.1 GCA_022565415.1 Balneolales bacterium
ACCCATTCGGGAATCCGCACGCTTCTTTCGGATTTAAACACGCTTTACGGCGAAGAGCCATCGCTTCATGAGGTCGACTTCGACTGGAAAGGATTTCGTTGGATAAACGCTTCCGATTACGAAAAGAGCGTCATCAGTTTTATTCGTTATAGCGAAGACCAGGAAGATTACCTCGTATTTGTTTTTAATTTCACACCGGAAGTTTATCACGATTACGTGATTGGTGTGCCGGAAACGACGAAATTTAAGGTTATCTTTAATAGCGATTCTGAATATTACGGAGGTAGTAACGTAGATGTGCCCAATGCAGAGTCTCATAATGGAGAGTGGCACGGGTTACCATCCAATATGAAAATTGTGGTCCCCCCTCTGGCTGGGGTAATTTACAAGCCTTCCAAGCCATAAAATTATCTGAACTATTGAACATTTTTTGAACGATCATGAAATTTAAACGTGCTAGTGGCACACTCGTGCACCCAACTTCATTCCCATCAGCGTACGGTATTGGAGACCTCGGGCCTGCAGCATATCGCTTTATGGACTTTCTGCAGGAAACCGATCAGTGTATTTGGCAGGTTTTGCCACTAGGACCAACCGGGTACGGTAACTCGCCCTACGCCAGTTACTCCGCATTTGCAGGAAATCACTACCTGATTAGTCCGGATGTGTTGGTTTCAAAAGGCATGTTAACGCAAGCAGAGGCGGACCAAGCCAAGCGCACGGTCACTACCAATGTAGATTACGATCAGGCGTATTCTTCCAAAGAGGAATTGTTCAAAATTGCCAGTGAACGATTTTATGCCATTCAAAATGGAAATAAAAACGAGTCGTTCGAGATGTTCAAGGCAAATAACAGCTACTGGCTCGACGATTACGTCCTTTTTATTGCCTGCCTCGAAGCGCACGGCAAACAACCCTGGACAACTTGGGACAAAGACTTAGCCCGCCGTAACAAAAAGGCGATAGCTACCTGGAGTAAAAAGCTGGCAAAAGAAATCGACTATCACTACTGGTTGCAATTCGAATTTTTTACCCAATGGATGGCGCTCAAAGCATACGCCAACAGCAAAGATATTCAGGTTATCGGAGATATTCCGATTTTCGTAGATCACAACAGCTCTGATGTGTGGTCGCATCCGACCTATTTTGAAATTGATAAAGACGGAAACCGCATGCTTGTCGCGGGTGTGCCGCCAGATTACTTCAGCGCTACGGGTCAGTTATGGGGAAATCCGTTGTACAAATGGAAAGCCCTCGAAAAAGACAACTTCTCGTGGTGGATCGAGCGTTTTCGTCAGATGTTTGTAATGTACGATGCCATACGTGTAGACCATTTCAGAGGTTTTGACGCATATTGGGAAGTTAAGGCCGAAGCCGAAACTGCGATGTATGGACGTTGGGTAAAGGGTCCGGGCAAGAAATTGTTCCAAACCATACGCGACGTGCTTGGCGATGTGCCCATTATAGCAGAAGATCTCGGAGTAATTACCCCGGAAGTGGTTGATTTGCGCGATAGTTTCAACTTTCCCGGCATGAAAATTCTTCAATTTGCACTTTCGGGTGATGCTGCGAATAGCTTCTTGCCACACAACTACGAGACGAGTAACTGTGTGGTTTACACCGGAACGCACGACAACGACACAACGCAAGGATGGTATGCCTCAGCGCCAGAAGTTGAAAAACACTGGGCGCGGGAGTACACCCGATCGGATGGTAAGCAAATTCATATAGAGCTGATCCGTTTGGGAATGATGTCGGCAGCCGATATGGCTATTTTTCCGTTGCAGGACTTTATGGGACTCGGAAATGAGCATCGTATGAACCTTCCCGGCACAACCGAAAACAACTGGGCGTGGCGTTACACAGAAGAAATGCTGAACCGGGTTGATGTTCCATATATCAAACATCTTGTCGGGATATCAAATCGAAATACCAGAGTGCGGCAATACGATACGAATATCGTAGAGCTCGAGACGTCTACGGCAAATTGATTATTTATAACCTCAGTAAAAAGTCGTATTTTACTAGTCTGAATTTTGATTTAAAGCAATCATTAATGAGGGCTAAAAATCCTCCCATAACCAAAATTCAATGAATTATTTTGATTCCGATCTGTTGGGAATGGCAAGTCGGAATCATTTTTATGTTAGGCGGGAGGCCGTTATGGCAGTTAACTCTATACCAAAACCATGAAAATACTTTACGCTGCAGCAGAGATTTCACCGTTCGCAAGACTTACAAATACAGCCGATTTGCTTCGCTTTCTACCGGCATCGCTGCAAGATAAAGGATTTGAAATCCGCATTCTGTTACCCAAGTATGGTTCAATCAACGATCGTCGTAACCGTCTGCACGAAGTAATTCGTCTTGCGGGAATCGAAGTAACGGTCGACGACAAGGTAGAGTCGCTGAAAATCAAAGTCGCTAGTATTCCTAACGCGAAGCTTCAGGTCTACTTCCTCGACAACGATACCTATTTCAAACGAAAAGCACTGTTTAACGATCCCAAAACGGATAAACCATACGCCGATAATGCCGAACGACTTGTTTTCTACAACAAAGGCATCATCGAAACGATTAAACGCCTCGGCTGGATTCCCGACATTATTCATTGTCATGATTGGGCTGCCGGCTTAATCCCAATGCTTTGCAAGACGGTTTACAAGAATGAGAGCAATTTTAGCAATACTAAAGTCGTTTACAACCTTCATAACCCGATTAGTCATGGCAGTTTCGACGATGAAATCTTCCGATTCCTTGGTGTTGACGATGATTTTGACAGAGATTCCATTAAGACTGATGGTCTTGTTGACCCGATTCGCGCAGGTTTGAAATATGCAGACCATGTTGTAACCGGCAATGATATGCGAGACGAATTGTCTACTCAATTCGGTGATTTAGGCATAGAGGCCGAGAAAATTCAAGGTTCTCCAGCCGATATCTCCACCAAGTTTGCTGAATATTACAAGCGAATTTCAGAAGTATAATACCAAATTTTAAACGAATACCCCCTTTGAGACGCCTCAAAAATTACCTCCCTGCACTGGGAGCTTTACTGATAGCCCTTACTGTTTTAACAAGCTGTGAAGAAAGCGGCATAGTTGGCTCTTCTTTTGTCACAACCGACCCCGATATAATCATTGATACCATGCAAGCCGGTCAAATTCAGACCGAGTCGTTGGTTACTTTCTCTGGTAGCAAAGTTCTTGTTGCAACCGGAAGATTTGACGACCAACTTTTTGGTACGTATGAAGCAACAGCATTGCTAAATCCGGCGATGCTTGCAAGTACGATCGAAATTGAAGACGATGCCGAATTCGGACTTGTATTAAAACGCCCGTCATTCACAGGCGATAGTACTTCGGTAAATCGTTATCAGATTTATGAAATAACTCGTCGCTGGAGAGGCAATGAGTGGAAGGCCGACTCGGTAGCTTCCTTGAGCCTGAGTCCAATGCTATCGTTTGAGATTACAAACGAAGATTCCATTTTTGTCCCGTTGCCATCAGACTGGACCGACAGATATAAAAGCTATTATGAGCTCGAGTCAGACAGAGTAGCACAGTACAATGAAAATATGTTTGGATTTGCGATAGTGCATGAATCTGGCAACAGAATCGACTATTTCAATACAAACGATTCATATTTATACATCAAAAATCCAGATGTTCAGGGCGAAGACCCAACTGTGCCTCAAACAACACAGATCAGGCAACGTGCAACTAGTTACCAGCTGGTTGAGGCGCCATCAACGCCAATGCCAGCAGACAGAATTGAAGTACGAAACGATTTCAGCACCACTGGACGTCTATCGTTCACTATCAATCCGGATGACTTCCCTCAGCGGACTATATCTCGCGCAGAAATTGTGCTCCACGAAGATGTAGACATGCTAAACTCATCATTAAGACCCGGCGAAGCACGTTCCAGCAACAATATAATTCGTGTTTTTGAGCTCGAAGAGGACGAAAAGGACTTTTATATAACGAAAGATGCAGTAGTTAATGTTCAGCGTTCTACAGATGGACGATATCGAATCAATTTAACTACACTTTTCAACAACGCACTTCGTGAAGGTGGCCGGGAAGTGAATCTCTACTTCATATCTGACCAAGACAATGGGATTATTCGTCCGGGATTGTTCTTTAATGAAAACGACTCAGAGCGATTTCCTCAATTAATCATTACTAAAATCAACCCGAACTGATGACTACGTTTCCAAAACGCTCGCTGATGGCAGCGATGCTAATCTTATTTGTCGCAGTTGGTGTTAATGCTCAGGATCGTTACGAGAACGCATCTGCTTATTCAGCACTTGGCAGCGGATTTCCAGTCGATTATCGATCCTCACAAGGTTCGGCTATGGGTATTTCCGGTGTGGCAATTTCAAACCGCCTTTCTGGCAACATTTCTAATCCGGCACTTTGGAGTAACACCTACTTTACGCTAGCAAACGGAGGTATCTCATTTACTTCCTACGACGCCAAAGATGATTTCGGATCGGCAACCAACAGCAACATTGGAATCAACCATTTTCAGCTGCAACTGCCGATTTACCGCGACAAAATGGGTGTCTCGATTGCTTTATTTCCCGTCACAGAAAGCCGTTTTTCGGCCCTGAATGTGTATTCTGATGATCCGAGTACTCCAGGCGCAGACACACTGCAATATCAATCGTTTTTCCGTGGTGAAGGTGGCCTAAATCGACTTGAAGCCGGATTCGGATATGAGTTACACGAAAACTTGTCGTTTGGCTATGCTGCATCACTCGTTTTTGGAGTACAGCGATCGGCAACGGATGTCGGATTTATCACATCGGGTTATTCCCCGGTGAGTTTCGATACCCGTACCTCATCGATTGGATTTGGGAACAGATTTGGTTTGTACAGCCAGTTTCTAACACCGTTTACATCAGAAGATGCGCTTGCTTTAGGATTGTCGATATCGTTGCCGGTTAATTTGTCGTCGAGCAGAGAGTCTATCTCAGTTATCGGAAATCAGCAGATCGTTCTCGAAGACGGTAGTGATAATGATGGAGAAATACGTCTACCATTAGAAGTTACCGGTGGTGTTGCATATTATTTTAATCGCTATTTATTGGTGTCTGGCGAAGTTCAATACCAAAACTGGTCAGATTATAAAAATTTTAGCGGTCAGAATGAGGAATTCTTAACTGACAGGCTTAAATTAGGCGCTGGTTTTGAATATTCTGCTTTTAGACATACTGAGACTAACTTGTTTACTCGTTTTGGCTATAGAGCTGGTTTCTCGTATGATTCGGGGCACATTTCTCTGAATGATACACAGATTCAAACAATGTTGGTTTCGGCTGGTTTAACAATTCCATCGCCGGCATCTGGGTCTTCTGTAGATATCAATTTCGACTATGGAATACGCGGTACAACATCGCATGAACTGGTTAGGGAAAGAATATTTGCAATCAGGATGTCGTTTAATTTATCAGAAAGAATGTTCTTTCAACGCAGATTGCAGTGATGGTTTACTCACAAAGTACTAAGGTCATGAAAAAAATAATTACTACCATATTATTGTTGTTAATGAGCGGGTCGGTTGTACACGCCCAGAATAACGATATTCCTGAAGCTCCCTTTGGAATGAGTTCCTTAGAGGTGTTATCAATATTTAACGGGAATTTCACCAACAGAGATTACAATAGTGCTCTGCCTTTCGGGCGTTGGTTGTTAATTGCACATCCCAAAACGATGGAATTACCAGGGAATGCAACATACCGTGCCGACCGTACATTCAGTCGCATGATTACCGTATATGATGAGATTTCAAAAACACAATCTGACCCTGTATTGCGTGAGGCATACATTGATTCAGCTCGTGCACTTTATGTCCAAGTCCTCGATATTTTTGAAGAAGATGAAATCGATCGCTACAGATGGATTTTCGATTATGGTCGTTTTCTCCAAACACAGCGAGATATAGATAACAACGAAATACTTGCTGCCGAGCAGTACATGAAGCTTTACGAAAGAGATTCTGAGCGTTTAGTCACTGAGGCAAATGGGTATTACATTCGATTTATTGTAGACCAGTATATCCGCAGTGAAATGCGTGAAGAAGCAATTGCACTTATGGCTGAAACCGAGCCTGTAGCTGGTCCGGAAACATTGGAATTCTATGGTAGAATGCGCGACAGATTGTTTAGCAATCCTGAAGAGCGAATCGAGTTTCTGCTTACCCGTGGCGAAAGTGTAGAGACCCTCACAGAGCTTATGGAATTGTACACACGTGTTGGTGACCGTGCAAATTCACAGGCAATGACTCGTAAGTTGTACGAAATCGAGCCAGATTACGTAAATACCATGAGAATGGCAGACATGGCTGCAAATGATGCAAACTATCGTGAAGCAATTCGATATTTGGAGCAAGCAATCACTAAAACTGATGATAATCTTCAGAAGCGTGAAGCTACATTGAGAATTGCAGATAACCATTTAAACATGGATAATTTGCGTCAGGCAAGAGACTATGCACGTCGTGCATCTGGAATTGACGCAACTTGGGGACAACCATATCTCAAGTTAGCCGATATCTATGCTCAGGCAGTATCGCGTTGTGCCGGTGGTTCAATGACAAGAGAAGATAAGGTTGTTTACTACTTGGTATTGGATCAACTCGACAGAGCTCGATCTGTAGATCCATCTACTGCGAACGTTGTTCAACGCCAATACAGAACCTACCAAGGCGTAGTTCCATCAGCTGAAGAGAAATTCTTTATGAACTGGAATGTAGGCGACAGAATTCGCGTAGACGCATCACTTAAAGAGTGCTACGGCTGGATCTCCGAAACAACTACTGTTCGATAATTTATTCCCATCTTCTCATTATATACTTGAATTAACCGTTTTTGAATGCTATTATTAGAGCATAAGCGGTTAATTCAAGTATTATCCCCTTTACGTTGTCCGATTGGTTCTTTCAATACTAATCCGACCTGATTTCGCACCACTTTTCCGGTCAACGTCCTTCCTAAGCTTACAAAGTATTTAAAAGAGTCGTTACGTAGTGCGCGAAAAATGCGCCCATCAATAGATTCGAATACGGCAGATTACCTAAAAAACACATTAATGAATCAGTCTCGCGACAATCGCAAAAAGCGAAACTACAAGAAAAAGAACACCAACAAGAAACGAGGAAAAGATCAAAAACAGCCCCAACAAAAAGGCGCTGGGTCTAATCCTGAATTCATCAATAATCAAAATGTTGAGTTTGGCGGACGTTACTCTGGTATAGTTGAAATCAACGAAAAAGGATATGGTTTCATTAGAAACCTAGATTTTGAGTTCAGTAAAACCAAAAACGATCCATTTCTTTTCCCTGATGAAGTTCGATTTAATAATCTCAAGACGGGTTTGGCTATAGAAGGAGACCTCGAACGCGACCAGAAAGGTAATCTTCACGTGGCGACAATAGATCAGTTGATGGATGGTCCGCTTGAAAGATGGACGCATGCGAAGCGATTTGAGCTTCAAACTCCAATAATGCCAAATAAGCATATGCGCCTGGGATTTGAGCCTGATGATGTCGAAATGAGAGTAATGGATTTAATCGCACCCGTTGGTTTTGGTCAGAGAGCACTAATTGTAGCGCCACCACGGACTGGTAAAACAGTCATCCTCAAAAAAATTGCACATAGTATTGACGAACATTACCCCGATGTTCACTTGGCGATTTTACTGGTTGATGAACGTCCGGAAGAGGTAACCGATTTTATGAGGACAACCAAAGGCAGAGTTTTCGCTTCCTCAAACGACAAAAACACCGAAAGCCACGTAAGAATTTCAGAAATGGCGCTTGGTTACGTTAAGCGAATGGCTGAGATGGGTGAAGACGCGGTTCTGCTAGTCGACTCGCTCACGCGCATGGGAAGGGCCTACAATGCGGCTCAAACTGGTGGCGGGAGAACGCTTTCTGGCGGATTGGACATCAGAGCGCTCGAAATTCCTAAAAAAATATTTGGGTCGGCTCGGAAAATTGAAGGCGGGGGATCGCTAACTATCATCGCAACGGCACTTGTCGAAACTAACTCCCGCATGGATGATCTCATTTTTGAGGAATTCAAGGGAACGGGTAATATGGAGCTTGTGCTAGACCGGGAATTGGCCAACGATCGGGTTTTTCCAGCTATAAACATAGCCGCTTCAAGCACTAGAAACGAAGATAAATTCATTCAGGGCTCGATGGACGAGCGAAATATGGTGCGTCGATACCTGCTCAAAAAGTCACCAAAAGAATCGATGATCAGTTTGTTGCAGGTTCTCAAGCGCACAGACAGCAACGAAGAGTTGCTAAACCAAATAGCCGCCTACGGTTAATAGACGGGCATAGTTGGGTCAATTTCATTGGCCCAGCGAATTATTCCACCGGCAAGGTTACGCGGATTTTTAAATCCAGCTGCCATCATGATTTTGCAGGCATCTGCACTCCGAACGCCACTTCGGCAGTGAACAATCACTTCCTGATCTTTAACAGATTCAATTTCGTCTAAACGATCGGGGAGTTGACCCAATGGAATCAGCGTTCCTTGCAAATTAACCAATTCAAATTCGTGGGGTTCGCGCACATCCAGAATAAACAGATTCTCGCCATTCTCCAGACGATTGTTAAGTTCTTCGACGGTAATTTCATCTACATTCATTCTTTTAGACCTATTTGGGTGTTGTATGATTAATAACGATCGAGCTTAAATTGAGCTCCTAAGTATAAACGGCGAGCTTCTTCATCGAGAGCTAGCTCTTCTCCGGTTCCTTCTTTCAGAATACGTCCTTCGAACATGAGGTACGACCGATCGGTGATGGCAAGCGTTTCATGCACATTATGATCGGTAATGAGGATGCCAATATTGCGATTTTTTAGCATAGTCACGATAGACTGAATATCCTCAACGGCAATAGGATCGACTCCGGCAAATGGTTCATCTAACAAGATGAATTTTGGTTCGGTGATCATGGCTCGGGCGATTTCAGTACGTCTGCGTTCGCCTCCAGAAAGGCTATATCCGTAATTATCGACAACTTTTTGAAGGTTGAACTCCTCAATTAACCGATCTGCACGCTCTTTTATTTCGGATTTTGGAATTGAGAAAAACTGAAGCACACTTTCGAGGTTATCCCTAACGGTGAGGTTTCGAAAAACACTCGCTTCCTGTGCTAAGTATCCAATGCCAAGCCGCGCCCGTTTGTACATAGGGCGACGGGTGAGTTTATTATCATCCAGGTAGATATTTCCGCTTTCAGGACGAATAATACCCACAAACATGTAGAAAGTAGTTGTTTTTCCTGCTCCATTCGGACCTAAAAGTCCGACAATTTCGCCTTGATTTACATTGATAGACACCTCATTCACGACCGTTCGTTTTCGGTAACGCTTAACCAGGTGTTCGCAATGTAACTTCATAAAATCAGTTTGTAACCAGGTTGTTAATAACCGATTCGAAGATGTATTTCCCGTCTGTGGAGCCTAAAATGGATTCCATTGCACGCTCTGGGTGAGGCATCATTCCGACCACATTGCGCTTATCATTGCAAATTCCGGCGATATTGGTGATGGTCCCATTCGGGTTTGCCTCAGGTGTAATATTTCCCTCGCTATCGGCGTAACGGAAAACAATTTGATTGTTGTCTTCTAGGCGCTTGAGGGTTTCTGTATCGGCATAGTAGTTACCTTCTCCATGCGCTACGGGTACTTGAAGCAGCTTGTCTTTGGGAACGTGGGTCGTGAAAGGCGTGTCGAAAGCCACAGTTTTCAGATAGACTTGCTTGCAGACAAAACGTAGCTGCGAGTTGTGCAACATGGCTCCGGGCAGCAATCCAGACTCGAGCAAAATCTGAAATCCGTTGCAGATTCCAATTACGGGTCCGCCTTTGGCAGCAAAATCAGCCACTGCCTGCATCACGGGAGAAAAACGGGCAATAGCACCCGATCGGAGGTAATCTCCGTAAGAAAATCCGCCAGGAACAACAATCGCGTCAACATCGCCAAGATCGGTTTCTTTGTGGAAAATGAATCGAGTGTCGATTCCCATTACATGTTTCAAAGCATGATAGGCATCGTGATCGCAATTTGATCCCGGAAAAACGAGTACACCAACATTTGCAGCCATAATTGTTCGATTTAGTCTGTTTTGGTGATTGTAATAACGAAGTCTTCCATAACTTCATTAGCGAGCAGTTTTTCGCAAGAAATCTGCGCTAAACTACGTGCTTCTGCCTCGTCTGCTGCTTCAATATTGAGCTCGATATACTTACCGATGCGAACATCCGATACTTTATTGTATCCAAGATTGTGCAGTGCTTCGCGGGCAGCCTTGCCTTTGGGATCGAGAATTGATTTACGCAGGGTAACGTTAATTTGGGCTTTGAACATGTTGAAAAGATTTGATTGTTCCGGGTAAGGTCAAATTTACAGGTATTTTAACTCCGTATCCATCAAAAAGGCAGTTTATATTCGTTTATCAAGCGCTGTGTAATCTGATGGGTGTCGAGCCCCGATATATCCACAAAATGAGCTCCTTTCCACCGTTTAAACCACGTAACCTGACGTTTGGCGTACCTTCGGGTACTAACGATGATTTTCTCGCGCATGGTTTCCAGGTCGATTTCGTTTCGGAGGTAGGCAAGGACTTCTTTGTACCCTACGGTTTGCAGCGCTTGTTCCCGTCCCGTACAACCCATTTCGAGCACCTTCTGGGTCTCTTCTACGATTCCGTCGTCGATCATGGCGTTGACCCGCTTTTCGATACGATTTACGAGTTGTTGTCGGGCGCATCCGAGCACAAGAAGGACGGTTTCGGAGGGGACTTCATCAAAGCCTCCCTCAGTATGAAATGAACTAAACGGCTTGCCGGTTTGCATATAGACGTCGAGCGCGCGATAAACCCGGTGCGAGTTGTATCCGTCGACTTTGGTCGCATAAAGAGGATCTACCCGCTCCAGCCAGTCCATCATGAAGTTTTTGCCCTCGGCCAACTCCTGATTACGAAGCTGAACGAGATTTTGGACGCATGCTTGCGGAGCCTCGTCCAGCGGCCAAACCACAGATTGCAAATGCAACGTGCTTCCGCCGACATAAAGAGGGACCTTTCCGGTCTGATGAATTTCCGATTCCCATATTCTCGAGCGAGCAACGAATTTGGCGGCTGTATCGGGTTCGGATAGATCGAGATTCGAGACGTTGTAGTGCGGAATACCACCCATTTCTTCCGGAGTAACCTTGCCAGTTCCGATATCGAGATGCCGGTAGCATTGGCGGGAATCGGCCGAAATTATAGCGTACCGACCCGCTTTTGCCAATTCGAGAGAAATAGCAGTTTTTCCGATGCCTGTCGGACCAGCGATTATGACTCGTTTAGGTGAATCCAAGGTGTACGTGTTAGAAATGGTGATTTTTCAAGTGAAGCTATACGTAAAAAATGAATGCCGGTGTTTAAACGAGCGTAAATTCCTCTGTTGCTCAAAATCATTACATAGGCTGAAAAACAGCATTACTAAACAGCAATCTGCCGTTATACCAGAAACCACGAAATAATGGATTATCCACCATCACGACTACTTGTCCACGGCCAAAAGGAATAACGCCGAAATTGAGCGACTCTTCGAGGTTCGATTTAACCCGGTGACCGACGAAACCACTCGTGAAACCATTCTCGGCCACGTGACCAACATTCCAACCACGAGTGAGGTATTGATACGAATCGGTACGACGTTTCAGGCTGAAATACGTATCGCCGTAGCCAAATGCCAATGGATGCGAAGTGTCCAAATTTACCTGAAATATGCCGCCTGCAAGTGAACGTGTCATGGCCTCGCGCCGACGATCAGAGAATTTCCGTAACGGATTTTCATCTTCCTTCTCTACCTCTTTTGTTTTGAGAACATCCATGTTTCGCATTACAGATAATTGAGAAATCACACCCTCCATGGCGATTAATCGTCCACCGCGCGACAACCAGTCCTGAAGTTGGTCTAAAGTGGTACCGCTGAACAAATCACCATAGCGACCTTGTGGCAATACCATTACATCGAATTCGTGGAAATTCACTTCGCTGATTCGGTCGGTGTGCACAATGGAAATAGGGTAGTTCAATTGCTGATCGAAAAAGTGCCACATCTCCCCGAAAGAAAGCGCGGCAACATCATCGCCAAAAAAGGAAAGAACCTTCGGAGCCTTAGCAAAATTCACATTCTCTGAGCCCAGATCGATACTCTGTGTGTTGAATCCCGTGCCTGTGGCCACTGGAATTCGCTCGAACTCGTTCGAAATGCGGCGCATCACGATATCAAAGTCCTCGTCGAGATCTTCGTTGTTGTGACGCGTCACGACCAACGCTCCCGGGGCGAAATCGGCTTCTCCAACGCGCAACGGCTCTTGAGAGATACGAACCCGAACGCCTTCCTTATGCAATGCCGCCAAAAATCGCGCATCTTCGAAACTTTGCCACTCAAACACATAGGCATAAACAGGATCCGGAAATCCCATAACCTGACTCATATTAAGCACATCGTACGCATCCCCGGATGGATTTAATCGCTCGGCCGTCGCAAATGCCTGTACACCGTACACGTACGGAAGAGCCCAGGCCGTGATGTCGTATGTCAGCGAATCCACTATGGTCGTACGCGGCTCCATCAGCACATTTGCCAGCACCGACTTAGGCTGATACATACTAATGATGATGTCTTCGTCGGAGGTCGATATGGTCTCAGTGTTGCCGGTTGTGTAATTAAACGCCCGAATACTGCGTTGTGCCGGAGCTCTTCCGAACTCGATATTATGGTTCTCGAGCAACTCAAGCATCGCTTTCACATTATCGCGGTTCCCGTCGTGGCGCAAAATGTACGTTTTATACGTGGTCTGAGGGTTACTTTTCGACGTTTCGAAGTAGTTTCGGAACTCCGAGGCGACTCGTTGATGGTTATTGGCAACGACCTCAACCGTCGATAATCCCACAATATG
>JAIUMT010000071.1 GCA_022565415.1 Balneolales bacterium
ATTCGATGAGTGTGGCATCGAGTCTTTTAGCCGTAGCTCGAGCCATATCAGATGAACCGGATAGATAGTATTTAGGCTGTAACTCTTCTGGAAGTTCGGGCTGTAATTTCAGGTTTCGGATGTCGTAATATTCACCTTTATAGGTAACCCCACCAGGATTTGTAAGTAGCAATCGGATGATTTCGGTGTATTCAGCGAGTCTGTTGTACCGCCTATCGTGGGGTGTATGGTCGCCCATCGCGCTTAAATCCTGCGTAAATCCGCCAGCGATTAAGTTTAAAGCTATTTGACGATTATAGACCAATCCGATTGTAGCAATTTTTTTCGCCACGGTGTACGGATGCATATACACTGGCTGAAGCGCAATCATAGGCAAAATATGGGTAGTTTCTGCAAGAATGATACTGGTGACGACCCATGCATCGGCAAGCCTATTATCGCTGTAAACGAGCATTCCTTTGAAACCAAATTTCTCCGTTTCCTTTGAAACTCGTTGTACTTCCATCATATAGTGCTGTCTGTCAGAATTTACAGACTGAGGGCTAGTTGTGAATAGTTCAATATCCATGAATAGGTTTGTTTTAAATTAAAACTCAAGTGACTCGGATTGTTAATTGACAGACCTGGAATACTAAAATGATGGCAATCGTTTTCTCTAGGATTGTTCGACTAAAGTAACGCCACACGTTAAATAGTTAACCCATTCGGTCGTGTTGTAATGCGGTCCACCCGCAATACGAACTAACAAAATATGTGCCAAACGCTATCAGAGATGAGCATCAAACCTAAAGTCGGGCTTTATGGAAGTTTTAGCAGGCCAACATTGGATGAATGAAATGTTAGCACCTCCCCATTTTTACACTAAATAGGCACTGTGTGAAAAAAATTCCCACTATTTTGATTAAACTACTACAGAAATACCAAGAGGTCGCAATCGTTAAACTTTTCCAAACAAATCATATTCAAGAGACATTATGATGAAGTCTAACCGTCGTTTAGCTGTTTTGTTGATTGCCGATGAGGCTGCCGGCGCGCATGCCCTGCGAATACTTTCTAAAAGTGATCATCTCGTTGCAGGTGTACTCACTAATCAAGGTTCAGGTCAAGATAGCATATTGCAAAAGCCATCTATATCAGACAGTGCAACCCAGATGGGTGTGCCTGTATTGGATGCGAAACGGGTTCAGAATCCAGATTTTGCTGCCTGGATGGTCGATCATGAAGTGGACGTCTTGTTAAATGTTCACGCCCTCTACAGGATTTGTCCGGAGGTGATACGGGCGGCGCGGGTTGGTGCTTTTAATCTACATCCCGGACCATTACCTGCATATTCCGGACTCAATGCGCCGAGCTGGGCAGTGTACAATGAGGAAGCCACACACGCAGTTACCATTCATCATATTACCGACACGATTGATACGGGTAATATCGCCTACGAAACCCATTTCCCAATCACCTCAAAAGATACCGGGTTATCTGTAAGTATTCGCTGCGTGAAAGAGGGGCTAATTCTGATTGAGCAACTATTAAATGATCTAAGTCGCGACTCTATGGCGATTCCTTCACGACCTCAGAGTTCAGAAATCAAACGCACGGTGTATAAGCGAAATCAGATTCCGGGGAATGGATTGATACAATGGCAACAATCGGCACGGAAAATTGATGCCTTTATTCGTGCAAGTAATTATTCGCCGTTTGTGTCTCCCTGGGGAGAGCCTTGCACGATTTGGAAAGGAAAAGTGATTGCGATTTCAAAAACTGAAATTAGTGAGCGGGTTTGTGATGCAAGTCCGGGAACTGTTGGTGATCCGATAAATGGGAAATCATCCGTTGCAACGGCAGATAGATGGATACTAATCGATAAGTGCAAATTGGATGGTAAAACGGCTGAAGCTTCCTCTTTTTTGACGCCGGGAGACTCGCTGTGCGAAAAATGACCTAATTATCGCCTCGTGACTCCTTATCCGATAAGCAGACCGCTTTGTTTATAAGCACAAGAAATTCGATTACCATCAAACGATCGCATGATTTGATGCCGAGAAACTCGCTATCGATTAGCTAACCGCATATTTTTTTGTCTTTCCCGAAATTGGGGCACTCTATTTGCTGGTAGTAGATGCAAATAGACAACGATCAACCTTTGACGCGGGAAATTTATGCACTATACAGAGTATTTTCGAAGAATTCGCCTACGCTGGAGAAAATATACCTTAAGCGAGCATTTATATGGATTTTGGCTATCGCGGAAGTTTACCAGGAGCGGGTATGTTGTAGTATCTGGCGGAAGACCACTGCCAAGGGTGATTCAAAAAGGCGGACAAATTTTGGTAGGTAATTGCCAGTTGTATTCTGGTGTGCGTTTGGAGGTTGGTCCGATGGCCACTCTTATAATAGGTAACGGTACTTATTTGAATAGAAATACCCTGATTGTTTGCGAAGATCGGGTCGAAATCGGAGAAAATTGCAAAATCGCCTGGGATGTAATAATAATGGACACCGATCAGCACGCAATCAGTAAATCAATCCCGATGATCAACAAACCCGTGTACATCGGCGACAACGTATGGATTGGGTGCAGATCTATCATTTTGAAAGGTGTTAAAATTGGCGATGGTGCTGTAATTGCTGCCGGATCTGTCGTAACCAAAAGCATCCCTCCAGGATCCATTTATGGAGGATCTCCGGCGAAACTTCTTGCTCAAAAAGAAGAATATACAGATGTAAAAACCCTGCTGTTTACGTAGTATAAATCTTACACCACTTGCACAAACAAGGGGGAAGTAAGGTTACAAAGACTGATGTTTGATGTAATCATCATCGGCAAATTGCGGTCTCTATGGTATTTAAATGAGGTTTTCACCTGTTGGCATACTGTTTGCATAGCTCGTTATAGTGGCAACATCATAAGCTGGTATTGCCTGATAATCACACGAGTAAACCAGAAATCATGCAAACACAAGTTAACTATCCAACCTATCCTGTACTTGGAGTGAATATATCATCGCTATCGAAAGAAGAATTCTTTGAATCGATTATGGAGAGATTGCAAATCGATGATGATAATATGCATCCTCCACTTTTTGTGGTAACAGTGAATCCGGAAATTGCAATTCAGACCATCGTCGACAACCCCTTTAGAGAAATATTACAATCATCGAGTATCAATACGGCTGATGGTGTTGGTATAAGTTGGGCGGTAAAGCATCTCTACAACAAAACGGTAGATCGAATTACCGGATCAGATTCACTCGAGAAAATTTGTGGTGTTTGTGCAAAATTGGATCAATCTGTTTTTCTGTATGGAGCCGCGCCGGGTATTGCAGACAGAGCTGCATCAATACTTGTTTCGCGAAACCCCGGACTCCGAGTTGCAGGAGTGTATTCGCCCGAGGTAGCTGATACCTATTTCGAGCGACTGCCAATTACCGTACAATTGCAACTTCAGCACGCATCGGTCATTTTCGTTGCACTTGGAGCGCCTCTGCAAGAGAAATGGATTCATGAAAACATGCACAATTTCACCCGCTGCAGATTGATAATCGGTATTGGAGGCAGTTTCGATTTCATTGCTGGAAACAAAAAACGTGCGCCCGTTGTGTTTAGGAAAACTGGTCTAGAATGGGTGTATCGTCTGTATCAAGAGCCTGTGCGCTGGCGTCGAATGTTACGACTACCACTATTTGCTCTCGCGGTAGTAATATTGAAAGCCAGTCGTACGACTAGTCAGAAACCAGCACCCGTAGCTTTGCCTGAAAGGGAAACAGCATGAAAGTATTAGTTACAGGCGCCGCAGGATTTGTCGGGTACCATCTGTGCAGGCGGCTGATTCGCGAAGGAATGGTCGTGGTCGGATTGGATAATCTAAACGACTATTACAGTGTAAATCTGAAGTATACCAGGCTGGATCATTTAGGTATAAAGATTGAAAATTTGGAGACTTTGGGTGCACTTACTCAGAGTCAGGTTTTTAATAATTTTTCCTTTATTAAATGTGATCTTTGTGATGAATCAAGGATTATGCACCTATTCGAAGAGCAGAAGTTCGACGTCGTTATAAATTTAGCGGCACAGGCAGGGGTGCGGTATAGCCTGGAAAATCCGCATGCCTACACTGCATCCAACATTGAAGGGTTCTTGAATATACTTGAGGGTTGCAGACAAAACCCTGTGAGTCATCTGATTTTCGCTTCATCCAGTTCGGTTTATGGTATGAATTCAGAAATGCCATTCGATACAGATCATCGTACCGATCAACCGGTCAGTTTGTACGCTGCCACTAAGAAGGCCAACGAGCTAATTGCACATACATACGCCCATTTATACGGAATTCCCTGCACTGGACTACGATTTTTTACTGTATATGGTGCTTTGGGAAGACCCGACATGGCGTATTTCAAGTTTGCAAATCTGATTATGCAGGGTGAATCGATCGACGTATACAATGATGGTAAGATGGGACGTGATTTCACATACATCGATGATATTGTGGAAAGTTTAGTACGACTAATCCCGAAACCAGCTATACGTACAAAAACCATTCCGTACCAGATATTTAATATTGGAAATGGAAACCCTGTTTCACTTATGGACTTTATTACCATTCTTGAACGACTTTTAGGCAAAAAATCTCATAAAAACATGCTGCCAATGCAGGCCGGAGACGTTGAAAAGACCTGGGCGAATGTAGATCAACTTTACGAATATATAGACTACAGACCCAAGGTTAATCTAGAAGAAGGGTTGTCCCACTTTGTACAGTGGTATGTTGAGTACTATGGGCTAAATCAAGAGAAACTTACAAATGAACAGCAAGTCTTAATAACACATTAAATCCTGTGAATAATATAAATTATAAAAATTCTGTTGTAATAGGATTTTTGCTACAAATAATTATACTACAGTAGATAAAATTTAACTATTTATCAGACACGTGAGAGAAGAGGGGGGCCGGTTTAGAGTCCCTGTCCCCCTCTAATTTTTTTTGAGAGTCCCTTAGAGAGTCAGACACGGGGAGAACGACAATTCAATAATTTATTATAAAAAGTTACAGGCATTTGACGTATAAATGTCTTTTTTTATTATAAAAAATTGTAATTCAACTGAGCTGCAAGTACTTAAGTTGTTAAATTTTGAAGAGAAACACTGGCGTTTAGTTCGGTTTAGTGCTTTTTATGGAAATCTGAGTTCTCTACTGCTGTTTCGATTGTATATGAGAACATTGGTTTACAAGATGAGCCAGCTCGGTAAGCTCGGTAAGCTCGGTAAGCTCGGTAAGCTCGGTAAGCTCGGTAAGCAAATTAACGGATTTCTACCCTACAGATCTTCGAGATTCCGGATCTTTTTGTCCTTCAGGGATTTAAAATAAGTTGGGGTAAGCCCCGTCATCTTCTTGAACTGATTTGAAAGATGAGCAACACTGCTGTAGTTTAATTTATATGCGATTTCAGTAAGGTTTAACTCATCATACAATATAAGTTCTTTCACTTTTTCGATCTTGTGCAGAATGATATATTGTTGAATAGTGATACCCTTTACTTCCGAAAACGTGTTTGAAAGATAGGTGTAGTCGTATTTTAACTTTTGGCTGATATAATCGGAATCGTTCACTTTGGGAAATTCATCTGAATAGTGAACCATTTCGATAATAACACTCTTAATCTTTTCGACTAGAATGTTTTTTTTATCGTCTAGAACTTCAAGTCCGGCTTTGTTCAAATTGGCACTAAAATCTTGTAGCTGTTCGCTCGTCATATCTTCCTTAATCTCAACAACACCAAGATCCACAGAAATACACGTAAGACCAAGTTTTTCAAGTTCACTACGAACCATCATCTTGCACCTGAGACTAACCATGTATTTTATATATAGTTTCATTTGGCTCTAATTAAGCCGCCTCCACAAATAGTGACTAGCTAATCGGATTTGGGTTGGGTGATTATACATGCGATGCTTTCATCCGATTCAATATGCTTTTATTTGCTTAAGGTTCACAAGCAAACTTGTATAGTATATGCTCTAGTAGTACACCTACTACATAACCAAAATTATGCCACAAGTATTACTAATTCAAAACTTATGATTACATATTTCACAGTATTCGAATAAAAACATCGTAATTAAGTAAAAAACAGTCCCTTATGACAACCATAGCCATCTTCAATATACAACTAACGCAACAAATTCCTACCCTATTTTAAAATGTTGTAATTCGATTATCAACCAATTGAGTTTTTTTTGCACACCTGTTAGCGATACATTCTTACACATCATCCTGTCCCCAACGGATTCACCAAATTGTTCGATAAATATGCCTTTTGAGATTCATATTTATGAGGTTTTCGCATATTATTGCTGCGATTTTATCAGCTAAATGATCCGCCACCAAATCTACTATGGCGAAAACGAAGCTTTATTTCTTTTGGAACTAGCTTTGTAAAGTGAAACGAAGGGAAGGGCTACGCCTATCGCATCATTCAACCTGATTGGCATTCGGTTCAAACTCTCACTTGAGTGGGGCTCTCAACATTTTGACTAGCTTAGGGGTTCTAATCAGTAAAATTCCTTTTCTGAACGACTTATTTCCTGCCGTTTCGAAGTTTATTCCAGGCATACGCTCCGCCAGCGGCAGCTAGAAGACCGAGTCCGCCGAGCGGGGCCTGATCTGGGGCATCCGGTAGTCCTGGTGGCTGGGCAAGTGCAATCGTGGCGCCGATAAGCACTATAATTAAAGCATAAAAAATAACAAAGGGCGTTTTCATAATGGTAATTTTGGGGTGCCAGCGATTGATATCCATATTTTTTCCCTTAAATCTAACTAGGCAACAGATCGCAAACGGCAATAATTAAGTAGCAAAAGATCAGTTCAAGGTATATGTATTTAAACTCCATAATATTACATCGCCAGCGCATAAAGTATCACCCCTTTTCGTGATATTTCACTACTTATCGAGGTACTTCAGCACCGCTTCCGTCTTCGTTCGCACCTGAAGCTTCCCATATATGTTTCGGATGTGTGTTTTCACCGTATCCATACTCACAAAAAGCTGATCTGCAATTTCTTTATAAATGTATCCGGAGGCTAGCAGTGCCAGGATTTCCTGTTCGCGTACTGTCAGAAGTCCTAACTTGCTATCTTTTGGAGAGACCCTCCGAAACGATTGCACCACTTTCCGGGCAATAGGAGCACTCATCGGAGCACCACCTTGGTTTGCATCACGCAGAGACTCCATAATTTCGTCGGGTGAGGTGGACTTCAGCAAGTAACCAACAGCCCCAGCCTCAAGTGACTCAAAAATACGGTCATTGTCTTCATACACCGTTAGCATTACAACATGAATATCCGAAATGATTCCCCTTAGCCTTCTTAAACATTCGATTCCATCCATTTCAGGCAGGTTGATATCCATCAAAACAACATCAGGTCGTTTGATGGGTAAATCCGAAAGCGCATCTTCTGCATTTGAGTAGGCACTCACACACCGAAAACCTTCTGCACTTTCAAACAGGATGATGAACATATTTCGTATGCGTTCGTCATCTTCTACTATTGATACCCGAATTGTTTGTTTATTCATAGCGTGCTTTTTATACCAAAATCTAGCCCGATTATCCGTGCCGAACAATCACCCTTTCGGGTTAGGCTGAATGTTCCATATCACTCGGATTTCTGTGCCGCGCTGAAGCTCCGATGTTAACTCGAACTTCGCCAGAATAGTCTCAGCTCTGTTTTTCATCGTCTCTAAGCCCTGACCAAACGTCCGCCTGTCCAATTCATCAAAACCAATCCCATCATCCACTATTATCAAATAAAAACGCGTCTCATCCAAACGCAGATGTACTTGAATTTCCTCGCAAAAGGAGTATTTAGCCGCATTATTTAATGCTTCTTTCAGAATGAAAATCAAATTCGTTCGTACGCTTGATGCAATTTTTACCTCTGGAAACTCGTCGCTAGCATAAATTCTACATGGAATTTGAACCTTCTGACAAAACCGTTCGCTGTATTGAATCATGAAATCGGTTAGATTATTCAGCGTATCATTTTGTGGATTCAAAGACCACACGATTTCATTAAAGTTTTGGATGATGTCTTTTGTTTCAACCGATATTTCGTCGAACTTACTTCTGATTTTTTCCGGGATTGTCTTGTCTTGTTTCGCAAATTCGCTCATGAGCCTGATTTGCGTGAGACGAGATCCTAAATCATCGTGCATATCTCTGGAAATTCGAAGCCGCTCTTGGTCAACCGCCATTTTGTATTCCAACATTCGCACCTGTTTTCGGTGTTTGCGCTCAGATATAAACCAAACTACAAAAGCGATTGTCGAAAAGGCCAGCATTATGCTTAACGCCCTGAACCAAAACGTCATCCAAAACGGAGGCAAAACTAATACGCCGATTCTAGCCGGAATTTCACTCCAAACACCATCATTATTACTCCCCATCACTTCGAGTGTATACGAACCAGGATCCAAATTTGTAAACGAAATCTCGCGGCGGGTTCCAATGTTTGTCCATTCCTGCAAAAACGGCGGAAATCGATACTTATACTGATTTTTATCGGTTCCAGAAAACTCCAATGCAGCAAACTCAAACCCGATAATGTTTTGGTCCCAATCGACCCGCAAGGTCATGCTTCCATCCTCATTCTCCGAAAACCATTCGGAACCATATGGCAATACACTTCGGTTCATCACCGAAATATCGGTTAAAGAAACCGTTGGCAAGGCCGGATTCAACGTAATATCGTTGGGATTAAAAAGATTACATCCGAATGAGCCGCACATAAGGAGGCGACCGTCTTCGAACTGATAATGCTGTCGTCTGTTGAACTCATCCGACTGAAGTCCGTCGCTGCGTGTAAAATTCAGGATTTCGAATGTATCCGGATCCATTCTGATGATGCCTTTGTTCGAACTCATCCACAAATGTCCCGATGAATCGGGGTAAATGGAGTAGATTACATTGTTTGGCAGGCCATCTTGCTCCGTGAATCGCAGCACAGATCCGGTTTGTAAGTTGATTCGGTTAAGCCCGCCTCCATCCGTTCCTACCCAAATGTATTTCTCTGGATTTCGCATGTCTTGGGATATACTCAAAATATGATTTGATGAAATAGTATTAACATCAGAGCTACCGTACGCAAACGAGCGTTGCTGCTGCGTTTCGGTGTTGTATGAAGCTAGTCCGTGTTCGGTTGAACCAAACCAGTACGTAGTATTGATTTTCCTCACTACCGTTAATTGTTCGAAAACGGGGAGATTTCGGTCGAACGTGAAATCGGGGAATATCTGGAGTAATGGCAGATGATATGTTGTACCCGCTTCAGGCTCAAAATGGACTAATCCTTCTGATAGGAGCACGTTATAATGCCCTTCAACATCACGATCCATCCAAAATGATGAATACGTATTTTGGTCTTGTGGTGGCACGGTGATTATATGCCTTTGGATGCGTTGCTCGTCGAGATTCAGGTTAAATAAGCCTAATCGTCGGGTTAATACCCATCGCTCTGTTGGCGACACATAGTCAACATATAATATATCTCCGAAAATTCGTGGGAAACCGAAGTAGTTTTCAGCTTCCATTAATTGGTGAAATCCGGGGGCCACCACATCGAAGAATCGTTCTGATGTAAAGCCGAAACGGGTCGTATTCGGATTGAACTTATACATGCCATAACCGGAGGTTCCGATCCAAAAAATGCCTGTTCTGTCGATAAATAACTGGTTTATTCCTCCATGCATTGCGAGTTCGACAACACGATTTTCGATTGGCAAATATTCATAAAGCCTGAAATCTCGAATAACCCAGAAACGTCCGAATTTGTCTTGTTGAAAGCTGATAATTGGGAACGACGCGTTGTTGAAGTTCGTGGGCATTCGATACTTCCGCAAGAGTTCACCATGCTCGCTAAATGTGTATAGTGTGTTATGCCCTGCCAGCATCCATTCATTGTTGTTTGATTTAAAAACATGGCTGATGCCCTGCTCATCGAGCTTTTCATTTATTGTGGTAAGTGGTCGCAGCACAGATTCAGCAGTATTATATTCGTAAATTCCACTATGAAGCGTGCTAAGGTATATTTTGGATTTATTATAATCGGGTGGCACAAAAACCGATAGTATTCGAATTTCACTGCCTTCATTGAGGGGAATCTCATTGAGGTTTTTGAGGTCTGCCGACAACTCGAAAAGTCCGGTATTGGTGAAAATCAGCCATCCGTTTTCGTCGTTCCAGATAACTTTTTGAATACTGGAACTGTGAAATGAGTCAACATCTTGAAGTACTTTTTTTAGCCGAATAAATTTATCGTTGTGGGAATCGTAGAGATGCAATCCGCCGGGACTCGTTTCTACCCACAAGTTCTGCTTTTCGTCTTCTTGAATAAACGTGATGTAGTTGCTGCTGAGCGTGGTGCTATCTGATGGATTATTACGGAAAATCTTGAAGTTATATCCGTCGTAACGGCTTAGTCCGTCTTTGGTGCCAATCCATATAAACCCCTGTTGATCTTGCTCTAAATCGAAGACCAAGTTTTGGGAGAGTCCGTCGTCTGTGGTAATGTGAATGATGTTTTGCGAAACTTGGGCTACCAATCCTAACGGTAGTAAGAGAATTAAAAGAAGGGGTATTCTTTTTAGCAACGATTTGGGATTAAATAAGAGTTTTCCGGAAGTATTATACCGAGAAAAAATGAGAGCTTCTAAGAAAAGGATTGAAACGAGCCGATTTACGAGGGGTTGGTTATGTAATCTACCACCCCAATTCTAAGCAAATGCAGTTTGTCTTGTTCGAGCGAGTCAACTAAAAGCGTCACTTCCTCGTTAACTGCATCCACAACCGGCAAGGTTAGTTTAAACACCGCTCCTATTTTCAGTCTGGGTGGTGCAATATTATCCCCATCATGCAAACGCGCAAGCGTTCGGCTTAGCTCCAATCCAACTCCCATCCTTACATAATCGTTTTCATCACGCTTGATTCAATGAAATCTTTCAAACATGAATCTTCCGAACTGTAACTGAATTCCACGCTGTTGCAAGTATCCACATGCACCATATAAACCAGTACACAACTTGACATCAGTGTAAAGGGACACTTGCGCTAGATATCAATGAGCCTTAGTGCCCTTTAGCTTTTTCCAGGCATAGGCACCGCCGGCAGCGGCAAGGAGTCCGAGTCCGCCGAGTGGAGCCTGGTCTGGTGAATCGGGTAATCCCGGAGGCTGAGCCAGAATCGTCTCGGTAAAAAACAGCAACGGCCCGATAAACAGAAAATATCGGACATTTGCCGTAAAACGCCTGAATACCTTTTGAGGTATTTGAAGTAAGGTGTGGGTGGCTTTATGTTCGTAATGACGATGTAGGGCTTTTACTTCGGCTCGAACCATGCATTTCTGACAAAGCATCTTCGTTTCGGCTGCAACCCGGTGAAATGGTTTCAGTGTGACAATAAAACTAAACAATGGGTGGGGGTTACCGTTTAATGCATGACATCGTTCGCAGCATGGTGTATCGATTTTGGTGGTAATCTTCATAGTATTTATAAATATGAGGTTATAAGATTGTCTCGTTACTCTTTCTTCCAGACGACTTATTTCTCCTGACCGTTATTTCATTAAGGTTAGCTTTCTTGTAAGTACCGTATTTCCTGCAGCCAGACGGTAGATGTACACGCCGCTTGCCAGTCCTGCACCGTTGAATTGTACTTCGTGGATGCCGGCTTCAACCACGTCATTTACCAAAGTAGCTACCCGACGGCCAATCATATCGTACACCTCGAGGGTTACATTGCCGGTAATTGGCAGCTCGTAACGAATAGTGGTGGTCGGATTAAACGGATTCGGATAATTCTGTCCTAGACTAAACTTCGTCGGCAGTGTTTCAGATTCATCAACATTTGTCGTTGAACCCGGCGAAATAGTAAGCGTAAAACGAGAAGATTTCCCATTCGCGGTTTTCATCACTTTCGGGGGAATTATACCATGCGCCGGAGCAGTCCATTCTTCGGTCTGATCAGAATCAGGACGCACTTTAGCCAGCTCTGTCATCGTAAAGCTGATTTCCGACTGATTTCTGAGATTTACTTCTTCGCCACTTTGATTGTCGCGGAGCAGGATCGTCCAGTCATCAGGCAGGACTTCGGTATTCCAGGACAGCCCAAACTCTCCGTTCAGATTACTGCCATCAAAGTCTATATCCACAGAAACCGACTCCTCCAGCTCAACCGGTAGGGTATTAATATCGAGGGCGGTACCATCCTCCAAAACAGAATAAAGCATCAGGTAATCGGCACTTAGGGGCGAAAGTTTATACGTATCTATTGGATCTTTTTCGATGGATGCTCCCTCCGCAAACATGACCACGGCGCTATTGCTCCTGCCGTTGCCATCGAGGGTAAAGATGATCTGTGAGACCGGGGCTTCTTTACGTAATACTCCACCGTTTCCGCGCAATTCCCTGGTGAGACTGAGCGAAGCTCCCTCGTCCGTAGCTTTTACCCAAAATCCCTGCCACGGAGCAATAAAGGAGTCGGGCAAGGTACCAGAACTACCATTGTGACTTTGATAAGCATTGACGGCGGCGTTCCAGATGTAATAGGATCCATCCATGTTGGTGCTGCTCCATCCGGAGAGATTGCTCCAGTTTAGCGGGAAAGGCCACGGATTACCCACTAAATTCCAGCCATCGCTGGCAGGGGTTTCTGTATCGGTAAAGGAGAGGGGCATGCTGATCTCACTGGTGTCTTCCCTTCCTTCCATAAACAAGGTTTTGGGGAATCCAGTACTGCCGGAGCTTTGGTCATAGTCGTCATCATCAAACACATACACGATAAAGCCTTTGCCCCTACCCGGAACCTCGTCGGCGTCGGCTATAGCTTCGAAGTTTCCGTTGTTTTCATTCCAGATTAGAACATTGGGACTGCCGTAGTTGGGGGATTTTGCCCCTTCAAAACCCTGCGACCATAAATCTTTCAGTA
>JAIUMT010000072.1 GCA_022565415.1 Balneolales bacterium
AAATGGCAAGAATTTTGGGTATCCAAGAAGGTTTTTAAAACCGACGACACCGACACGAGTAAACCGAAATTCTACATGCTGGATATGTTTCCATATCCATCGAGTTCCGGCCTACATGTGGGGCATCCTGAGGGATAGACCGCCACCGATATCCTCGCCCGATACAAGCGAATGAAAGGCTTTAACGTGCTTCATCCGATGGGATGGGATGCTTTTGGCTTGCCAGCCGAGCAATACGCCGTAAAAACGGGCACACATCCGCGCGAAACAACCCAATACAACATCGGACAATTTCGCCGGCAGCTTCAGGCCATAGGATTCAGCTACGATTGGGATCGCGAAGTGGATACCACAGATCCAGCCTATTTCCGATGGACGCAGTGGATATTCCTGCAACTTTACAACAAGGGACTCGCTTACGAGGCGAACATCCCAGTGAACTGGTGTCCGGCTTTGGGAACCGTTCTGGCCAACGAAGAAGTAATCGATGGGAAAAGCGAAGTTGGCGGATTTCCGGTTATTCGCAAGCCCATGCGCCAGTGGATGCTCAAAATCACGGCTTATGCCGAACGTCTATTGAACGACCTCGACGATCTGGACTGGCCCGACTCCGTTAAAGAAATGCAACGCAACTGGATCGGGAAATCGGTCGGGGCTGATGTAATCTTCGATGTGGACGGATCCGATAAAAAAATCGAGGTGTTTACGACTCGTCCCGATACTCTTTGGGGAGCGACATACATGGTTCTGGCTCCCGAGCACGAACTAGTCGACATCATCACAACTGCCGGGCAGAAAGAATCCGTTGCGAAATATCGAAAAGATGCGGCGCTGAAATCCGATCAGGATAGAACCGATGCGCGTAAGAAAAAGTCGGGTGTGTTTACCGGCGGATATGCCATAAATCCGGTTAATGGCGCTAAAGTCCCAGTTTGGATTGCCGATTACGTGCTAATCAGCTACGGAACAGGAGCAATTATGGCGGTTCCGGGTCACGACGAGCGTGATTGGGAGTTCGCAAAAACCTTCGGACTTCCGATCGTGGAAGTGGTTGCTGGCGGAAATGTTGAGGAGGCTGCTTACACCGATAATCAGGATGGCGTGTTGACGAATTCGTCCAGCACAGGCATCGTTCTAGACGGACTTTCAGTCCCCGAAGCCAAAAAGAAAATCATCGACTGGTTAGAAGGTCAGAAAAAAGGCCGGGGAACCATCAATTACAAGCTCCGCGACTGGGTGTTCAGCCGACAGCGATACTGGGGCGAGCCGATTCCGATCATCCACGTAGATGGCGAGCCTAAAGCATTGCCCGAAAGCGAATTGCCTCTTGTGCTTCCTGAGGTCGATAAATACGAACCAAGTGGCACCGGAGAATCTCCACTTGCCACAATCGAGTCTTGGGTGAATACCATAGATCCCGAAACCGGAAAGCCGGCTCGTCGCGAGACCAACACCATGCCTCAGTGGGCTGGAAGTTGCTGGTATTACTTGCGTTACATCTCTCCGGGATACGAAAAAGGTCCGGTCGATCCCGAGAAGGAAAAATACTGGATGCCGGTTGATATGTACGTTGGCGGGGCCGAGCATGCCGTGTTGCACTTGCTCTATGCGCGTTTCTGGCATAAAGTTCTGTTCGACCTCGGAGTGGTTAGCACCAAGGAACCGTTTCAGCGATTGGTAAATCAGGGAATGATTCTCGGCGAGATGGAATACACGCTGTTTAAAGACGAAAATGGCACGTATTTGTCACCAGACGTGGCGGATGGCTACGAAGGTGAACTCGAACGCGTTAAACTAGCCGAAGATCATGTCGAAAAAACATCCACCGGATTCGCACTGAAGCCCTCATCCGCCGAACAATATGGTTTCAAAAAGGATGAAGCTCAAAATGGGGCATTGGTGGTGGAAGCGAGATCGTTCAAAATGTCGAAATCCCGCGGGAATGTAATTAATCCCGATGACGTGATTAAAGAATACGGCGCCGATGCGTTGCGACTTTATGAGATGTTTATGGGTCCGCTCGAGCAGGTTAAACCCTGGAGTATGCGCGGTGTTGAAGGAGTATTTCGGTTCTTGAAACGTACATGGCGCGTATTTATCGACGACAGAAACGGCGACCTTAACGACGATTTGGTCGATGTGGAACCATCGCGCGAGCAGTTGAAAGTCTTGCACGAAACGATCAAGAAAGTAACCGACGATATTGAAGGCGGACGATACAACACGGCCATTTCCCAGCTCATGATTTTCAATAACGAAGCCATGAAATGGGAGAAAAAACCTGTTAGTGTGATGAAGACGTATTTGGTGCTGTTGTCGCCATTTGCCCCGCATGCCGCCGAAGAATTATGGTCGAAGCTCGGAAATCCGAACTCGATCTCGGCAGAATCGTGGCCGGTTTATGAAGAATCGTATCTCGTAGCCGACTCGTTCACCTATGCGATTCAGGTAAATGGCAAAGTTCGTGGTACACTCGACGTTAGTGCCAACACGGCCTCAAACAAAGACTTTGTGCTTACCGAGGCGAAATCAGTTGTGGCAAAATATCTGGCTGAGGGGAATCTTGTAAAAGAGATTTTCGTGCCCAAGAAAATTGTAAACTTCGTAGTGAAGTAATTTAAGTGCAAAATTATTAATGATTTAGAAATATCATGTTAGATATTAATTTTATTCGTGCGAATGTTGATTTGTTAAAAACCGGAATGATCAACAAAGGTGAAAAAGACACCAATATTGTCGATAAAGTAATTGAAATCGACGAGCAGTGGCGAACGCTGGTTCACGAAATTGACACGAAACGCAGTGAGGCAAACACGCGCGCCAAACAAATCGGTGCGCTGATGGGTCAGGGAAAGAAAGACGAGGCTCAATCTATAATGAAAGAAACCTCCGCCCTGAAAGAAGAAGTTAAGTCGCTCGAGGAAAAACTCGGAGTACTTGCCACAGACCGAACGGAATTGCTCTATCGCATACCGAATGTGCCAGATCCGAGTGTTCCGGTTGGTCATAGTGAGAACGACAATGTCGTTTTTTCGACTTGGGGAGAGCCGTTGCACCACGATTGGCGTAAACCACATTGGGATATCGCCAAAGAGCATAACTGGATTGATTTTGAGCGCGGAGTAAAGGTTACCGGCGCCGGATTTCCATTCTACCTCGGTGGCGTAGCCCGACTTCAGCGCGCGCTTATAAACTTTTTCCTAAACGCTGCGGCCGAGCGTGGCTACGAAGAAATGCAGGCTCCATACTTCGTAAACGAAGACTCAGCCCGTGGCACCGGACAAATTCCCGACAAAGAAGACATGATGTACACGGTTCCGCGTGATGGTTTTTTTGCAATTCCAACAGCCGAACTACCGATTACGAATTTTCATCGGGACGAAATTATTGACGCGGCTGTGTTGCCGGTCAAATACTGCGGATATACGCCTTGCTGGCGACGAGAGGCCGGTTCTTACGGAAAGGATGTTCGTGGATTGAACCGTCTGCATCAGTTTGACAAAATTGAACTGGTTAAGCTGGTACATCCTGATAACTCAGCACAGGAGCTCGAATTACTTCGCGAAGATGCCGAACGTTTACTCCAGGCTCTTGAGCTTCCTTACCGTACGTTGCTGATGTGCACCGGCGATATGGGCTTTACTCAGACCAAAAAATACGACCTGGAAGTATGGAGTCCGGGCCAGCAACGATGGCTTGAAGTCAGTTCCTGCTCGAATTTCGAGGGTTTTCAGGCGCGTCGCATGATGATTCGCTACCGCGATGAAGATGGTAAACCAAAAATCTTGCATACGTTAAACGGATCCGGACTGGCGCTACCGAGAATCGTGTCGGCTATTTTGGAAACGTATCAGGAAGAATCGGGCAAGGTTCGCGTTCCTGAAGTGTTAAAACCATATTTAGGCAACAACACTTATCTGTAATAAGGAAGCCATCTAAAATCTTCCCCAGAGCATTTTAGATGGCCTTTAAAACAACGATGCGCAGGATGAGTTACCATCCCACGCAATCGTCGTATCTCATCGTAGTTTTCAATTTCAGAATTCTGCTACACTGCTATTACGCAATTATATAGTTAGTAAATGTTTACAGGATTTACACAGCATTTGCAGATTCTTTGATTTCGACAACTTCATTCCAGTCGGAACCGGTAACTGGATTGGTGATGATGATATTTGTTTCAATATTGCGTATTACGGTACCCGTTGTAGAGCCCATTTTCAGGTAGTCGAGTCCGGTCCGTCCCAGAGTTGACATCAGCACTAAGTTATATCCGTGCTCGCTGATGTGGCGGGTAATGAATTCATGGGCTGATTTCTTGGTTAGTGTTGCTTCAAACGTCACGCGATTGGCGACTTTGCTGAAGAATCGATCAATATAATTACGGAATTTCTTTTCCTTGCCGCGAACGTACGCGGTAAGATGTGTTGCAGGCTCGGTGTTGTGGTAGGTTACAGCATAAAGCAAGTGTATAGATGCTCCGGTAATTTCAGCCAGTTTTGCAGCCAATCCGTACGAGTTTTTTGCATTTTGTGAGAAATCGGTGGTGACCAGAATGCGCTCGAGCGGGAAAAGATTCCCCTCATTTTTAACAATTAACACAGGTGGCTTACTCAGTCGTATCACTTTTTCGGTAACAGATCCGAGCATGAGTTTGCTGATGCCGGTTCGACCATGACTCGACATTACTACAAGGTCGAAGTCTTTGGCAATATCTACAATGGCATCGATGGGTTTTCTCGTGGAGATAACAGCGTTAGCTAGATATTTTTTATCAATATGCTGAGCAGCGACTCTATTC
Organism: Balneolales bacterium; assembly: GCA_022565415.1. GTDB lineage: Bacteria > Bacteroidota > Rhodothermia > Balneolales > HLUCCA01 > HLUCCA01. Next base: position 4,802 of record JAIUMT010000072.1, read on the forward strand.
AAGTCTTCCATTGCTGTTTCTGGGGATGCATCCGTACGTTCGTATCGAATTTTTTCAAACGAGTACATAGGAGTAACTTTTCCATTTACCAATTCGGCCAGCTTTGCGGCAACATTCATGGCTTTAATACTTACATCAGAGAAATCGGTTGGGACTAAAATGGATAGTTGTTTCATGATAACCTCCGGCTGGGTTGTTGGTAAATGTTTTGGACTTAGCTTACATAAGTATACCTCTAATCCATTTGTAAAACTATGACGAATGTCATAAAAAAGCGCTTTTTTGATCGATAAAGATGGATTGTTTGTAGTGGTTTAATATCAGTTGAACATCATGTATATTGATGACAGACAGCAAGTTAATCATCTAAAATCAATCGCATCATGGCGGCTTTTATTGTCTCTCTTCTAATCTTGGTTCTTTCAACAGAACCTAACATCAATCGGCAAGATAATTCCGTTTATGTTCAAAACATGGATACTATCAGTATGTGGTTGAGCGAGGGTGAGGCGATATACAAGGGCGAGTTAGAGAAAGGAGATGTAAATCGTGATGACATCATAAACAAATTGATGACGTTTTACTCACAAAAGCACCTTGGTATTACCTATGTGGGCGGGTTGCTTGAGGTTCCTCCGGTGGAAACTATGGTAGTAACACTAGACGGGTCGGATTGTGTGTTATTTGTTGAACATACCCTTGCCATGAGTATGACAACCATGCAGGGTTCATCCAAGTTCGACGATTTTGTTCAGAACCTGGCTTTTCTGCGATATGGTGATGGTGTAATTGATGGTTATGGAAGTCGATTGCATTATTTCAGCGATTGGCTTCGTACCAACAAAGCCAAGAACCGCATTGATATACTGTTTCAAAGCGAATCTCTTCCTGAAATTGGCGAATTGTCATATATGAGTCAGAATCGTTCGGCATATCGCCAACTGGCAGATGATGATGCTATGTTTAGTAAGATTGTTACTCGAGAAAGAGAGTTAAATGCCATGAAACCATTGCGATTCATCCCTCAAGATGATATCCCGAAATACGAGAAGGAGTTTCGAACTGGCGACATCCTCACATTTGTAACTACAATAAACGGACTTGATATTTCACATACCGCTATTGTGAAACGCGATGGTGATCGGGTAGGATTTTACCATGCTTCCACAACCGGGTCGGTAATCACAGATCCCAAAACGATTTACGAGTACACCCTAAATCGTCGTAACGTTAAAGGAATATTGGTCGCCCGACCGATTTTCTAGACCATCATCATTACAGGATTTTAACCACAATTCTGTAAAATGGCCTCGTATTAATTAATCTTAATTGAAGCTTAAGGCTGAAGTAAGATATTTTGAGTTAAGTAAAGTCAGATAACTAAAGATCTGGATTTAAAATGCTTCATAAACTCAAAATTGTCATGACCAGCGGATACTTCAGATTAACCACGATACTTTTTCTATCAATAATTATTTCATCTTGTGGGTTTTTTGATCCCCAGGAAGCCCCATTAGATGAATCATCAATTATTAACAGCAACAGTACGGAACTAACAACGCGAATTAAGCGTGATGGTGCCGGAGTAATTACTATTTCAACTCCATCAACTGCAAAAGCAAGGCAGTTATCTGGTATTGCAGAAGACGATGAACCCGCAGGAGACGAACCCTTCACCCGAATTGCAAATGTGTTGCCGCCTACATACAATGGCATGATACTCACAGCATCGCACGTCCATGTTGAGGGTGACCTTGCCTATGTTGCATATAACAGGATGGGTCCGGAGTATCTTGGTGCCATCGAAATTGTAGATATTTCTGATGTATATTCGCCTAGTATTCAAAGTCAGATAATTTTCCCGGCAATTGATGTAAGTGCCGTTTTCGTTAAAGACAACTATATATACCTCGCGGCAGCCCGAGACCGTGACCAATTCAATAATGTTCAAACCGCAGCATTTTTAGGACGAATTCAACTTTTAAACGGTGAATTCTCTACCGAAATGGACATCCTGGAACTTCCCGGATTTGTCGCTACCGATATTGCTTCGAATGGTGAAAGTCTCTTCGTAACAAGTGGCCGGGATGGACAATTATCATTAGTGGATATTCATAACTTTCAAATTGTTGCATCTACCGATATTCCCGACCTCAGATCTGTAGCCGTGCGTAATAACACCGCAGTTGTACTAAGTGGAACAAACGGAACAACATTTCTTAATTCAACAACACTAGCGTCTGTAAGAAATATCCCGGGTGTTCAGGATGTTCCAAACGCTAAGCGTACCATCGCCTTTATGAATGACTACCTCCTAACTTCGGAGGGTGCTCAAGGCGCAGGGGTTTATAATGCAACTAATGGTGATTTCATAGAGCGAATTGAAATCGATCAATCTCCCGAAAACGTTGATGCTACTGATATTGTAACAAATGCGGTTTCGGTAACGGATGACTTGCTATTGATGGCCAATGGTGGCGCTGGTTTGAGCATTCTCCGGAAAAATGGCAATGCGGAATTTGATCGAATTGGAATTGCAGAAATTGGTGGATCTAGCAATTATGTGCAATCTGAAGGTCAGTATATATTTGCAGCAACTGGTGCTTCGGGTCTGCAAATACTTCGACGTGAGTCAACTCAGCTACCTACGAATATATCTTGCGAAGGAGCGATAACCTACTCCGGAAGTTCATGGTTGAATGTCAATTCGGGACAGAATTTAGCCTACACCGGAGCCGCTTCGCTTCAGGGAATCAATGTAAATGAAGTGTTGTCCTTCTGCGGATCCCTGACCGTCCAGCAGCAGCTAAACTTAAACTCTGGGTCTACATTTAATATGAAAGGGGCGCTGGCTTTTGGTCAGTATGGCACTGGAACAACCATGCACATCAATAATGGAGCTACCTTGCGAGTCGAAGGTTCGCTTGTTATTTGGGGTAATCTCAACCTGAATAGCGGAGCAACAATTGAATTCGTTGGCGCTGGCTCAACTGTCGCTGTTTATGGAAGTGTAACCAAAGGCAATAATGTGACCATTACTGGAAATTACACCGATGCCTTTGGTAATCTATAATTAGTTCAGGTCTACCGATATTGTGATTGGGTTTGAAGTGATGGATACCTCTTGAACATTCACGCCATCCATATCCAGCTCTACTGTAAATCTGAATGTTTGATCCTCAGCAGGTTCCGTGTTCAAGATAAATGATAACTGGTCGGGCACAAATGGAGATTGGTTCAAAAAAGCCTGAACTCTTTGTGTGGTATAACCAGAATCGAGGTATAGTGTTAATACATCAAAAACGGGAGTTAAATCAGAACCGGCTGGATATTCTTCATTGAAGTCTTTGTCGGCTGTGATTCTGATTCCTGTGATTGGCTCTTCGTTCTTTAATGGCTCCGGTGAGCATGCTTTTGCACTTTGAACCGCAAAAAGAGATGCAGAAGGCGGATTATCACTTCTGTACGTTTGGCCAATCTGAGTTAGCGACAGGGCATATTCGTAATATGGCAGGGGCTCATTTCCAATCTGTGCAAAAAAAGGCAATCCGGTATCGTCGGGATACGTAATCTGATTTTCATACACGTTGAAATCGATGACATGAAATCGGTTATCGAAATCGCAATTTGCATCTAAATTACACGAAGTCGTAACGAGTGTTGAGAGAACCAGAACGGAAAAAAGTAGAAAAATTGATTTTCGAAACATAGTGATAGGAGTATTTAGGTACGGTGTAATCAATTATTAAAATTTGATAACATTTAAAAGACCAATATACCGCGTCTTAGCCAATTTTATGTGGTTAAACAGGCGTTTCTTATCTCAGAAAGCGGGATATGGGCATAAATTATATATATCTAACGCTATAGCTTAAGAATTCGTGTTATTTTCTCGACACAGTTACCATTATTGGACGAGATTCTCCAATATCAAAGCGTGTCAGTTTGTTTGTAGGTCCTCAATAAATTTCATCCCAACGAATGGTCTTTCGCTTCGCGTGTTTATTTTTCCTGTTTATAGGGCTATTTCTAGCTGCGGAGTCGTTATATGCACAATCACCAGAACTTGTTGAAATTCAGAGTGTTTTAGGTACAGCTACAGGAAACACAAACAGTGCAACGTTCAGTACCACTCCAACACAAGGTAATCTACTGGTTGCAACAACGGGATGGAGAGACGGTCCAAACGCCGCAACACCTCCTATATCTCCGGGTGACGGTTGGATTCTACGAGAGTTCAATACATTCACCTCGTCTTCAGATGAGTTCGAACGCCGTGGTATAGCAGTATGGACAAAGATTGTGGGCGCTTCCGAGCCTACTAGCATAACCACGACATGGAGTCCGGCTCGCGATAATACCATCATTATTCAAGAGTTTCAGCTGTTAGGAGCACAGTTCGAGGGATATTTGGGGTCGGTTTCATCGAATACTGAAGCTGCGTATGAACCGGATCTTTTTAGTGGAAACATATCAAATTCCAATTCGGGTGATTTTGTTTTATTTGGTGCTATACTCACGCATGGGAGTTCTACTTCTGTATCTTGGTCAGGTGGCTTAAATAACACAACTCTAGCGTCGCCTAATAACTGGACCGTTGCAACTGCTTACGGAGTAACAACAACATCATCAGACATTTCAACGACTGCTACCCCCGATGGTTTTAAACAACAAAATCTCGCTCTGGTCGCTTTCAAGATTGTCCCGTTCACCAGTGAGGTATTTAATGCAAATAATTCATTTACGGTTCCTGCAAACGTTACAGAAATTACCGTCGAAGCGTGGGGCGGTGGTGGTCGTGGTGGGCGAAGAAACAACCAAAATAATCATCGCGGCGGCGGCGGCGGCGGCGGTGCATATGCTCGGTCAAATCTGAATGTTAGTCCGGGTCAAAGTTTTGACATCTTAGTGGGTGCTGGAGGAAACGACTCACAAATTAATGGCGGTAATACCAGGTTTTTTGAGTTTACAACTACAGACTTGATACGGGCAACTGGTGGTACTGGTGTCGCAGATAACGTGTTGGACGGAGCCCAAGGTGGAACGGCAGCGTCAAGTGTGGGTGAGGTGCGTTTCAGCGGCGGTATAGGCGCAACCGGTACTGGCGGCGGCGGCGGCTCTAGTGGAGGAGGTGGGTCTTCGGCCGGGATCGCTTCTAATGGTACAAATGGAACTGTTATTGCTGGGGGTATTGCTCCAAATGGTGGTGGAAACGGTGGTGATGGGGTACTTGAAGGTACAGAACCTGGTTTGCCAGGAGTGACTCCAGGCGGTGGCGGTGGTGGTGCTAGAAATCAGGGTGGTGGTGGAAATATTACCAACGGGGGAGCTGGTGCACCTGGTCGAGTGCGTGTAAATTACGCCGTGCTGGCTTCTTTGGATGCAAATCTGTCAACAATATCAGCTGCAATTAATGTATTGCCAGCCGATGGAAGTTCCTCTACCGAAATTACCATCGAATCTCGTAACTCAAATGGCAACCTCGAACTTATCGGTGGTCGTAGTGTTGTACTATCAACCACTGCAGGTATTTTAACGTCCGTAATCGACAACAACAACGGAACATATACCGCGACAGTAATCGCGCCTGCTACTGAATCTACTGCAATAATTACAGGTTCTATTGATGGCGACCCAATTGGCGATACTGCTATTGTCGAGTTTCTTGAGCAACCCACAGGTGCCATCCGTTTACAACAAAAGTTCGGAACTGACATCGGCAATACAAATGAGGCAACTTTCGATACCACACCTATTCGTGGCAACCTGCTTGTAGCTATATCGTTTCATCGCGCCGATTCAGCTACTCCAACAATTTCAGGTAACGACTGGGAGCTTCAAATCGACAATCACTTTCAAACTGGAACGGGAGATCGAAGAGGGTTCGCCGTATGGACCAAAATTGCGGGGGCATCAGAACCTTCGAGTATTACAGCATCTTGGAGCCCGAACCGCGATAACACATTATTGATTCAAGAATTTGAAGCGAATCCGGGTTTTGCGCTCGAATTTATTGATGCAGTTGCCAATAACAGCGGATCATCAACAGTAACAACACTCTCCACCGGCACGCTCACCAATCCTGAAGAAGGAAACTATCTGGTTGTAACTGCATTGGGTGCCAGAGATGGGACAGGCACTGTCTCTTGGGACAACGATGTTGGAGAGGGAATCCAAACTTCCGGAACCCGATCCGTAGCCTCTGGATTTGGGCTCTATGCCAACTATAGCAGTAATTTTACCAGCAACGCATCATTTGGTCCCACAGCGCGCTATGCCACAGCCGGACTTGTCGCATTCGCAATCGTTCCTAAACCGCCTCCGGCAAACCTATACAGCTACCAATCTGGAAACTGGAATGTGCCCAATAACTGGACTCTCGATCCATCCGGAACTACACTCGTTGGTTCCCGAGTACCAGACGCTGATGACCAGGTAACCATTCTCAACGGTCGCATCATTACCCGAACCGACAACACTATTGACGTTGCCGGACTCACCATTCAAGCCGGAGCTGTACTCGATGTTTCCAACACAACTGGTCATGAGTTTAATACCGTGTTTGGTCAGGGCACCATACGTTTAAATACCACTGTATTTCCGGAGGGGAATTTTAACGCATTTCATGGCGCAGGCGGGGGGACGGTAGAGTTTTACAACCTCACAACAACAATTCCGACAAATCAGCCTGAATTCAACAACCTCCGAATTGTAAACAACACTGCAACGAATTATACCTTAACGCTGGCGTCAGACTTAATTTTGAATGGTAATTTTACACTGAGGCGGACAGGTTCAGGTACACTTACGTTTCAGCAGGGCAATAATACAACGGCGAGGACTTTCGAAATACGCGGCTCTGTGAATGTCGGAGCCGGCACATCCTGGACGGTGAACAATGCAAATGTCTATCATCAAACTACTGTTAACGCAAACTTTACGAACAACGGCACAGTTCGGTTTACCAATTTAACTACACCGAATTACACCGCCGATGCCACTAATGGCGTGATTGTGCTCACCATGGCGGGAGCCCAGAATAATTTAATGGCTCTGGCTGGAACAACAGATTTATATCGGTTGATTGTTGATAAAGGCATTGATCAGACGTTTATTTTAACCGTTACCTCCACAAATACGGCGAATTTTAGACTTTTGGGCAGAAATAACCAAGGAAATAATCCAGCTCAGAACCCGTCAAATGCAAATCCGGAGATCTTCAAGGCCCTGACCATCAATCATGGTACCCTCAGATTAACAGAAAATATCATTATAGACAGCTTATCGGAGGGAGGAGACGATTTTTGGGTTCGCAGTACAGCCTCTCTTTGGATTGATGGTGCTGAGGTGTACACAACAACGACGGCAAATGGTACGAGTTATCAGGCGATCACTATTACAGGGTTACTTCGAATTACGGCCGGATTGCTCGAAACCCGAAATGCCTCTGGTATTATTTATACGGCTGATGGTGTAGTAACTATGGAGGGCGGAAATATTCGAGCTGCTCAGATGCGCGACACTGGAGGCGGACGTACGGCGTATATTCAGCGCGGAGGTACCGTTGTTCTGAATGGAGATGGAGAAAATGCAGGTGGAACGCCGAGATTTCAGCTATCAAGTCCCGATGCATCTTTTGAAATGTCGGGTGGGGTCTTGGATCTTCGGAATCCGAATAACACGGCAAATGGTGGTATCAATATCAATGTGACCACGGTAAATGCTTCTGTTTCGGGCGGACAAGTAATTATGACTACAACCGGCGGTACAAATTTTCAGATCAACACAACTGCTCCATTCTACGATGTAGTTATGAATCGGACGGGTGGAACAGGTTTTGTTGTAATGAATAGCAACCTCAGAATTTTGAATAACCTGACCATCGAAGATGCTCAAAATCTTAGTCAGAATGGGAATAACCTTACAGTCGGT
>JAIUMT010000073.1 GCA_022565415.1 Balneolales bacterium
ATCTCTCTTTCGGGGCTGGAATGTAGTTCGAGGGAGATCTCGCATCGGCGTTACGCTGCGCTCCACTTGTGCGAGATGACGAAGAAGACTATTATCGCGCACAACCTCAGCCAGTAAGCAACAACCTTAGACAGCGCGCTTTCCCATCATAGTCATCGCGCACAACCTCAGTCATCGCACTTTCCCATCATAGTCATCGCGCACTTGATGCGCGATCTCTCTTTCGGGGCTGGATGGTAGTTCGAGGGAGATCTCGCATCGGCGTTACGCTGCGCTCCACTTGTGCGAGATGACGAATTATCACATTCACCGCGCCGAAAACAGATTCTTTTTGCGGCTATACGTCACCCGACGTTCTTTACTTAACCATTTCAGTATGGCCTCGACTTTCTCAGCCGGCATGGCGAATTTTTCCTGCAGTTCGGTAATGGTGGCCGGCGACTCAGTTATCGCCTGAATCAGCATCATTACATCTGCATCCGTAAACTCACTGCGTTTTAACTTGTCTTTAGCCAGACAACGATCGCAGAATCCGCAATAATCCGGCACCTCTTCTTCCCCGAAATAACGCCGGATGTACATACTTCTGCACCCGGATGTTTCCGCATAGCCAATGATTTTCTCGAGCTTCCCGAGCTGAATATTGCGAAAATGCTCGGCATCGTGTCGCGTAATCGGTGCCTTTTTCATACGTGGTTCGAACACCCTAACAATCGGATCATCAACCCGCAGTTGCCATTTCAGCAACCCTTCTTTGCTGAAAACTTCGAGTCCTTTTATCACCGCATTTACATTGAGTCCGAGTTTCGATGTCACCGTTTTTTGGTCAATGAAATGCTCATCATTCAACGCTTCTGGTATGAAAAGCCGCATCAGATTTTCAAAAAACTGCTTTTTCGCCTCGTTGCTGTATGAGTTCACCTTGTCTATGAGCACCTCTTTGCTTAAAACAAAATGAACTCCAAATTCAGGTTCTTGAAGCATGCTCATTTCGATAACCCCGAGGCGTTGCAACACACGAATCGAGGCACGAATAACCCGTTTTTGCAGACCACTTCGCTTCGATATGTTATCCAACGACACCGCTTCTTCGACCTCTTGCTGCGAACCCACCGCAAGGTGCAAGCTGTCGCACAGAGAAGTATACACGTGCTGAAGAATTTCTATGTCGGGATAGGTGTCGGCTACGCGCTTACGGGCCATTTTCAGATCGCCACGTTTCACCAGAAGGGTCGGATAGCTCTCCGCACCATCTCGCCCTGCCCTGCCCGCCTCCTGATAATACGCTTCGAGTGAATACGACATATCGTAATGAATTACATACCGGCAGTCGGGCTTGTCGATCCCCATCCCGAAAGCGTTGGTCGCAACCACAACCTGCAACGTGTTATCTATCCATTGCTGTTGAATGCGTTTCCGATCGTCGGATGATAGTCCGGCATGGTACGCGGCACATGAAAAACCCTTCGAACGTATTAAATCCGCCAATTCATCGCACGCTCGTCGCGTCCCGGCATAAACCAAGCCCGACCCCGTGGCTTTGGTTATCATTTTCATCATTCGGGTCGTTTTTTGCTCGCTAACATCCACCCACCATTTCAGATTTTTCCGTTCAAATCCTTTCGAAATTATCTCGGGATCTTTAAAATTCAGTACGCTGATGATGTCGTCTCGCACCTTCGGGGTTGCCGTTGCGGTAAGGGCCATCCAACGGGTTTTGCCAATCACCTCTTCAATATTCTGTCGAATTTTGCGGTATGGCGGTCTGAAATCGTGTCCCCATTCGGATATACAGTGCGCCTCGTCGACAGCTACCAGCTGAATGTTTAAATCGGGTGCTTCTTGCTGAAATAGTGGGGTTTCCAGCCGTTCGGGGGCACAATACAGCAAGGTGTACATGCCATTTCGGGCGTTGATTAAGCGCTGCTCTACTTCATATCTGCTGATGGTGCTGTTGATGAAGGTTGCCTTAATGCCACGACTGTTAAGCTGATCTACCTGGTCTTGCATGAGGGCAACGAGCGGAGAAATGACCAGTGTGAGGCCGGGTAGTACGGTTGCAGGAACCTGATAACAAAGCGACTTCCCTCCACCGGTTGGAAAAAGTACAACAGTTTCTTTGCCATCAAAAATTGAACGCACCACGTCGTCTTGTCCGGGGCGGAATGCTGGAAAACCCCAGTACTTACTCAAGTTTTGGGTTGCGCGTTCGAATAGATCATTTTGCATGTGGCAAAGTTAGTCGATTTGTCAGAGATAGTCATTATTTATAGACGTGGAAAAATTGGAAATTTTGCCATAAAAAAAGCCCCCGGCGATTGACCGGAGGCTTCAGATAATAACTACATCAGTTATGCGAAAATCATGTAATTGCTTTCATGTATTCGCGTCGCATTTCAGCGATAGACTGAATGGAGATTTCCATCGGACAAACCGCTTCGCATTCTGCATAATTGGAACAGTCACCGAATCCTTCTTTTTCCATTTGCTCGACCATTCGAACAACGCGTCGCTCGCGCTCGACCTGACCTTGCGGTAAGCGGGCGAACTGAGCAACTTTCGCTCCGGTGAACAAGGAAGCTGATGCATTCGGACATGCAGCCACACAGGCTCCGCAGCCAATACAGGCGGCATAATCGAAAGCGATATCGGAATCTTCTTTGGAAACTGGAACAGCGTGTGCGTCGGGTGCAGCGCCGGTATTAACCGAAATATACCCTCCTGCAGCCTGAATTCTATCAAAAGCTGAACGATCTACTACCAGGTCGCGAATCATTGGGAAAGCTGTCGCTCTCCATGGTTCCACGGTGATGGTGTCTTCGTTTTTGTAGTGACGCATGTGTAACTGACACGCTGCAGTGCCTTTTTGAGGCCCGTGCGCTTGTCCGTCAATTACCATATTGCAGGAACCACAAATACCTTCGCGGCAATCGTGATCGAATTCAACGGGTTCTTCCCCTTTTTTCATGAGCTGCTCGTTCAGGTGATCGAACATTTCAAGGAAAGACATGTGCTCACTAACTCCTTCGACTCTATAGTCGACGAGCTTACCGGGTGTTGAGGCGTTTTTCTGTCTCCACACCTTTAAATTGATTGTCATTGTACTCATAATAATATCGTCGTTTTAAAGTCCTTATTTGTAGCTACGCTGCGTGAGCTTGACGTTCTCAAACTCCAGTGGCTCTTTGTATCGAACTGGCTCAGAGTCTGGGTCTCCAGGGAAATCCCAGGCAGATACATGGCAATAGTTTACATCATCCCGTTGAGCTTCCCCTTCAGGAGTTTGATATTCCTCTCTGAAGTGTCCACCACAGGACTCGTTACGATCAAGAGCATCGCGCGCCATCAATTCACCAAGCTCAAGGAAATCCGAAACGCGATTCGCATATTCCAAATACTTGTTACAGGTCGATTGCTCGCCAGGTACAAACACATTATTCCAGAAGTCTTCTCGAAGTGCTTTGATATCACGAATTGCTTCGTTGAGTCCGGCTTCGCTACGCGACATTCCAACTTTATCCCACATGATTTTACCGAGCTCGCGGTGATAATCAAGGACAGTCTTATTCCCTTTGGATTTCAGGAGTTTGTCGATGCGTTTAACGGCTTCCTGCTCCGCTTTTTCGAACTCTACGTGTGAGGTATCAACAGCGGCAGATTTTTCGTTAGCCAGATAATCGCCAACAGTGTAAGGAATCACAAAATAGCCGTCTGCAAGACCTTGCATGAGGGCACTGGCACCTAAGCGGTTTGCGCCATGATCTGAGAAGTTGGCTTCGCCGAGTGCGTACAGACCAGGAACGGTAGTTTGGAGGTTGTAATCAACCCAAAGTCCGCCCATTGTGTAGTGAACAGCCGGAAAAATTCGCATCGGAGTTTCATACGGGTTTTCATCCGTAATTTTCTCGTACATGTCGAAGAGGTTTCCGTATCGTTCGCTGATTTTATCACGACCGTAGCGCTTGATGCTATCGCGGAAATCGAGGTAAACGGCTAAGCCGGAAGCACCGACACCATGACCTTTATCGCAAACATCTTTTGCGTTTCGGGAGGCTACATCGCGGGGAACCAGGTTACCGAAACTTGGGTAACGCTCTTCCAGGAAGTAGTATCGTTCTTCATCGGGAATTTCGCTCGGCTTACGATTGTCGCCTTTTTTCTTAGGAACCCAAACACGGCCGTCATTTCTAAGACTCTCACTCATGAGTGTTAGCTTAGATTGATAGTCGCCGGAAACCGGGATACAGGTAGGGTGAATTTGAGTAAAGCTCGGATTGGCGAACATGGCGCCTTTTTTGTAGCATCTCCACGCCGCGGTTACATTACAGTTTTTCGCGTTGGTAGAAAGGTAGAAAACGTTTCCGTATCCACCAGTACAAAGTAGAACTGCATCAGCGCTGTGACGTTCAATCGCACCGTTGGCCAGGTTTCGGGTAATAATACCTTTTGCTTTGCCGTCGATTACCACCAGTTCAAGCATTTCCTGACGATTATGCATGGTGATGTTACCATGATCCACGTTTTTCATCATCGCTGAGTAGGCACCGAGCAACAATTGCTGACCCGTTTGGCCTCTGGCGTAAAATGTTCTGGAAAGCTGAGCTCCACCGAATGAGCGGTTATCTAGGAGTCCGCCGTATTCACGTGCGAAAGGCACCCCCTGAGCTACACACTGATCGATAATGGCATTACTCACCTCAGCAAGACGGTACACATTTGCTTCGCGTGCACGGTAGTCACCGCCTTTGATTGTGTCATAGAACAAGCGATAAACACTGTCACCATCATTTTTGTAGTTCTTGGCGGCGTTTATACCACCCTGAGCTGCGATACTGTGTGCCCGACGTGGGGAGTCGAGAATGGTAAACGTATCGACGTTGTAGCCGAGTTCAGCTAGAGAAGCAGCGGCAGATGCACCGGCCAATCCGGTACCGACCACGATTACCTTGTACTTTCGCTTGTTGTTCGGGTTCACAAGCTTAACATTGTTCTTGTGGGAACTCCATTTATCCCCTAGCGGGCCTTGCGGTACTTTCGATTCCAGCAATGGGGAAGTTTCAATATTTAAATTCGATTTCGTACTCATAATACCTGTGGGTTAAACGGTGAAATAAATCAAGATGGGAAGTAGCAAAAATCCAATTGCTATCAGTATTCCCAAAATTCCGGCAATGGCGTAAATAACCGGTGTAAGTTTTTTGTTCATGGCGCCCAAGGACTGGAGTGCGCTCCAGATTCCATGTCGCAAGTGAAACCCGAGAAGAATCATTATAGCAACATAAACAATAACATAGATCGGATCCTGAAACGTTTCGCCAACGAGTTTAGATAAATCGCGGATTTGAGTTTCTTCTCCGCCGACATTCACGACTTGCGTGTACTCGGCTTCTCCACTCCATCCCGGGCCAAATTTGAAATGGTTAACGTGCGATACGGTGAATAATAACAACAAGATACCAGTCACAATCATTGTTCGGGAGCTGAAACCTTGCTTGCTTGCTCCGCCACGGGTTTTGAATTGTTTATAGGCTTCGGGCCGAGATTTCCGCTTTCTCAAATAAATTGCGATTCCCAGATAAGCGTGAATCAGAAATATTGCTAATAATCCAATTTCAGCAACAATTAATAATAGACCTAATTCATGCAAAAAGTGTGCATATCGATTAAATGCATTATCTGCGTTGCTGTAGTCAATAGTAAATAATGTGAGGTTGCCGGCAAGGTGAACAATCAGAAAACCCGTAAGGGCAATTCCTGTAACACCGGTCAAAATTTTGCGGCCAACCGAATTTTGAAACGCGGTAAGTAACGAATACATATTTTGCGTGCGTTTAGTAGTGAATAATGTAAACTAAAAAGAGTCGAATTAGTGCTTTAAAAGCGCTAACAATATAATGTAATTAACGCTCTAAAACCCCAAAAGCGTGACCTTACGTTCCTTATTTTTACAGACTCTATATTGCAATTACATAAGAATATACTACTATTCTCGCCCATCTTGTGTTAAGTCAAAACGTTACATCAATACCGCACTTTATCTTCTATTTCCAGCCATTTAGCAAAAATCATCTGCGCTTTTTGCTGATGTAATTTTTTGAATGGTATCTTCCTGTTCTCGTATGGAACGGCGATTTCATCGTAGATGAATTGATCGTCGAACCCGGCCCCTGCAGCGTCTTTTTGATCACAGGCATAGTAAACCATCTCCGGACGAGCCCAGTAAATTGCCCCCATACACATCGGACATGGCTCGCAGGTTGTGTAAATCTCACATCCATCCAACTGAAACGTGCCTAGTTTCTTGCAGGCATTTCTGATGGCTACAACTTCTGCATGCGCTGTTGGATCGTGTTGAGTCGTTACGTGATTGGCGCCCTCAGCAATTATTTCTCCGTCCTTGACCACTACCGCCGCGAATGGTCCGCCACTATTGGTTTGAATATTTTTCAGCGCCAGAGCAATCGCATGCTCCATAATTTCATCAGGATTCATTCATTTATCGGATTTATCAACGTTTCTAAGGTTGAAACATAGTACCATCATTCAGGCAATCTCGCAACCTCTTATACACCGTTGATATGTGCTCGAGTCCGTCTTCGTTTCCCAAAGCCTTGACAATACGCTCCGATAAATTCCCCTCATTCAGAATGATATTAAGTATCTGCAAAGAAGATTCACTAGGAGGATGAACGCTTTTCAGACTGATGTCGAGTAACCACCTCCAAAGTTCTCGTCCGGTTACGTGGTCTTTATGCGTAAACCCGAGGGCTTGAAGATAGGTTACATCCGATATCACAGCCCGACTACCCGAGAATATCACCTCATCAAATATGTGGCTAAGTGACTGAGTCGAAAGCGCTCGTAGGTTGTGATGAGATTGTGACGAAAAGTGGCTAATTACGCTTACGATTAACTCCAATATGGCAATATCCGCGGCCGGACATTCCTGAATATCCAAAACACGGATTTCGATGGCGTTTCGGTCGAATCGTGCGATGGCACCCCGGGAATTCAACCATTCGAATTGCAAAATCCCATCTGGGTCGAGCGGGGCGATGTCGTCGTAAATGGGCTGAAGCAGCTTCGATAGATAATCCAGATGGGTAAAAACGGGCTCGGGAATAACAGATCCGCTCACCGAAGGTACCTTTCTGGAATTCGTTTTATATACAGCCAGGCGATTATCGGCAACTCCTGTTCGTTTGGAATCAATAATCGGCGAACTAGCCGCTAAAACAGGCAAAACTGGAAGTATTGCCCGAATTGCAGCGTGCAAACGACCAAATTCATCGTCGTTCGAGAAAGGTAAGTTCAAGTGTGTGCTTTGCAGATTCGCCCAACCGTGTCCGCGGCAATCGAAGATCTTGTTATACGTTTCATAGATTTCGCTGTACTCGTGCGGCCATAGTTTCATCTCCTTGTAAGGGTCCATCGTGGGATGCATTGCGGATGGTAACAGACACAGATTATGAGGCTTAAGTATTTGGTTAATCTCCCGAACCTGGCTCTGAAATTTCTCTGCAAGACCAGATAATTGCCCGGCCGGACCATTCGTTTTGAGCTCAATAACATGAGATACCAGTTCGTTACATCGGGCAATATCACCAAGTTCGACTTCCGATTGAATCTGGCCCGCATCATCTCGCAACAATAACTCGGCGACCGGTGCTACCTTAAGCGTATCAAAATCCACAATCATATACTCCAACTCAACTCCGAAACCCGCAAATAATCCAAGCGTTTTAGCCATAAATTAGAATCCTTTCTTTTTGTCTTCCATACGTTTAAGAAAAACAGACATAATTCGCAGATACAGTTCGTCTTTGAGTAAGGCATCTTCAAATCCGGAGTCGATACTAGGATTATCGTTCACTTCAATAACGACACATTCATTCCCGATTTGCTTCATGTCAACCCCATAAAGACCATTTCCCATCAAGTTTGCAATCTTTAGTGCAGTTTTAAGCACATTCTTAGGCACGAGTTCTACAGGAATTGTCTCACTCTGACCAAACGACTCTTTGCCATCTCCCCCACGATTAATAATCTGCCAGTGCTTTCGGGCCATAAAATACTTGCACGCATACAAAGGCTTTTGATCTATGATGCCGATTCTCCAATCGAACTCGGTCTGCATAAACTGCTGGGCAATCACCAAGTCCGATTTTTCCAGCAGCTTGCCGGCGACCTTAATTAATTCCTCCTCCGAAGAAACCTTTAACACTCCGGTTGAAAACGATCCGTCGGGTTGCTTCAAAACACAAGGATAGCCGAGTTCCGCAGTTACCTTGCGGAGGTTATCTTTGTGGATAATCATGGTTTTGGGTCCGGGAAGGTTATGACGGCTAAGTAATTCTGCCAGATAGACCTTATTCGTGCATTTCAGAATGGAATCAGGGTCGTCGATTACGACCAATCCTTCTGCCGTAGCCCGACGGGAAAACCGATACGTATGATGATTTACATTCGTGGTTTCTCGTATAAACAACGCATCGAATTCGGCCAAATGGGCGTAATCCTGTCGGGTAATTAACTCGCATCCAATACCAAGCGACTCCCCTGCTTTCACGAATTTCGCCAAGGCTTTTTCGTCTGATGGTGAATCTGTCTCGGTCGGATTGTATAAAATTGCCAGGTCGTATCGAGGCTTGAATTTCTTCGGAACAGCCGGTTTTTTTCCTGCAAAATAATCGCGCATTACCTGGGCCAAAAATGGGCGATGTTCGGCCGGGACTTCACTTGCCGGGATGGGTACAAACTGCTTAAGAACCCATCGGTCGCCTAGAAACACAAACTGAGCTCGGGCAAGCGGCGCCTGAAATGAGGCATGAATATGGGTACACAACCGCTCGTATCGCTTGGCCATGTTCCGACCAAAATAGATGCTGAGGGTGAAGGTATCCGACTTGATTGGAGCAAGACTGGATTGAATGAGGTCGTCGAGATCATCTGAAACAAACCTGACCATGGTTTGGGATTTCATGTCTTCGATGGTCGCAATGCCCGGCATGGGTTTGTGGCCACGGGCTTCGGCCAGCAACGAAACATAATATCCGGAAGACTGATATTTATAGGAACGACATAGGTTATAAACCCGAACTTTATCGGGGTAATCTGCAGATACATCACTTAGGTAGTTTTTTGCGGCAATAACACGAATGTTATCCAGCTCCAAATCCCAGTCGGATGGATTATTTACGATGATTAAGGGAGTCACGTATAGTTGTAATTAAGTTTCTTTTTCGATAATGACGAGATTGGAATCGTAGGTAACAATTCCCAGAAGAATGGCATTAATGAGCCGCTCAACCGGCTCGTGGTAATAGTGCTTTGAATAGGCCGGATTCGCATTGTAGGGGTCGGCAACTTGAACAGTTCTCTTGTTGATGTCGAAACCGCTCAGTACTACAAAGTGTCCACATGCCTCACCATTGATGTCATCATACACCATTTTATTACCGTCGTCGCGCTCACGGGCACACCTGTAAAGCCAGGTCGAGCTCAATCCGGTAAGTATAGGTTTGCCTTTTTTCAGGTAATGACGAATAAGCGACACATTTAGATCTTTGAATAGCAATTCTCCGCCCATATCTAGAAAGTCGATATACGCATTAATAGCGGCAACTAGTTTGGTGTTATGTGGTTGGGCTTTTCGTTGCAGGTCCAATTTATGACGAATAATACCTTCGGGTAACTCAAACCAAGTCGGATCGAACACCATCAAGTTGTACGTATAAATCTGGACTTTATAACCACGACGTAAAGCATGATTTGCCAGTAAAACACCAAGAGTGCCACCATCGTCGAGTTTATCAGACTCCAAAATCAGTGCACTTAGGTCAATAGGATCATCGTAATACTGGTAGATTGCATGCAGGCAGGTTGGTCCTCAGGTGTAGTCATCAGGTTGCCTCTGCATTTGCAACTGTAACTTTATTCGGCGTTTCATCGGGTACTTAGATAAGTCTTGCGGGCTGAAGTTAATTCCAACTATAAATAGTACGAATTTGCTACATATAAAAGTATATGTGATCACCCGAAATCAAAAAAAAATATTATCTATTGATCCAGAATAGCTCAGTTGAAGTAGCGAGGTAAATACGTTCTTTTACTGATGATATGCGAAGAACCTGATGAGTGGCATCCAACTTAATTTGGGCTAATACCATGCCTCCCTTATTAAGTTCAAAGACAGACTCATTGGTGAGTATGTACATGTGATTGTCGGAGTGTGTTATGTCAAGAACGTTTCCGAATCCAGAGAAATAACCGATGTACCGCCCTGATTCCGAAAAACGAAGTATTCGTCCGGATTCGGACTCGGCTAAAAGCACTTCAGTACCACTATTCGCTATAGCAACTACATCATATCGGATTTCAGATACATCCGCAGTGAAGAAGTCATCGAGCTGATTATTCGATCCGAGTTTCATCAATCGACGTGCGTTTTCGTCCCAAAAAAATAGTTCGCCTCGTGCGTTGCTTGCTACGGGTCCGGGCGTATAGCGAATCTCGCGATTCGACGATGATGTGAGGGAAACGTGGCCCAAGTACTGAAACCTGCGATCGAACATCGATACCCGCCGATTGCCGTAATCTGAGACGAATATTTTTAGGTCGTTGGTGGCATCGATGTAGCGCGGCTGATCGAACTGGGTAGACTGAGCCCCCCTTCCACCTATCGAATCGACACGCCCACCCTGATTATCAAGCCGAATAACATGATGTCGCCCGGCATCGGCAACATAAATAAAATCACCGTAACCGGAGTAAATATCCGATATAGCAGAAAATCCTTCAGAAAAGAGTACGGGTTCTGCATTTACTTGAGGGATGTCGGAAAAGTCGTGCATTATGGGTGCTAACTGCTCGGCTTCGCGACTAGACGAACATCCTAAAAATGACAACGACAGAAGGATGAGTGCCGAATATAGATATTCGCTTGCACGCATCGCCCTGTCGTTGTTTGGTAACATCAGTGTTACTCCGAGAAGTATCGAAGACCTTTTTCGCCGATATCGCGACGATGGTACGCGCCATCAAAAGATATTTTTTGAACGCCACTGTAAGCGTGAACAATAGCTTTTTTGAGCGTATCTCCACGTCCGACAACATTCAGAACGCGACCACCATTGGTAACCAAATCAGCGTTTTCATCAATTGATGTACCGCTATGAAATACGATTACGCCTTCCGGAACGTCGTCTATGCCCGTAATTGGCAATCCCTTCGGATAACTACCCGGATATCCCTCCGAGGCCATAACAACCGAGCAAAAGTAGTCGGAGTCCAGATCTATTGAAACGTACTCCAGTTTCCCGTTCACCGTTGTGTTCATGAGTTCGAGTAAATCCGTTTTGAGCGACGGCAAAATGACTTGCGCTTCGGGATCTCCAAAACGACAGTTATACTCTACCACCTTCGGACCTTCACTGGTAATCATCAATCCACAATAGACAATGCCTAAATACGGAGTTTCCTCCGAGGCCATAGCATCCACTGTAGGCTGAATAATTCGTTTCATCACGTCGTCGAGCATATCTTGTGATAATACAGGAGCCGGTGCATACGCGCCCATTCCGCCGGTATTTAGTCCGATATCGCCCTCGCCAATGCGCTTATGATCCTGGGCGTGCGAGAGATACTTAACCGTAGTTCCGTCTGATATCGCAAATACAGAGACTTCCTCCCCTTGCATGAATTCTTCGACTACAATTATCGGCGCTGCTGCGCTTAGGTCGACATCGTTCATAATTTTGTCGATATACTTTCGGGCATCGTCCAGGTTATCGCAGATAAAAACGCCCTTTCCAGCGGCCAATCCGTCGACTTTAAGCACAACCGGAAAGTTAACCTGCTCTGACAGATACGTCTCTAGCATGGAAATCTCATGTCGTTCGAAGACTTCGCTTCCTGCCGTGGGAATGCCGTACTTGTGCATGATGGATTTCGCATACGACTTACTGCCTTCAAGCATCGCTGCGCCCTTGGACGGACCGAAAACGTTTATTCCGTAATCGTTGAGGTAGTCTGTGATGCCATCAACCAGAGGTTGTTCGGGGCCAACTACGACCAAATCGATTTTATGTGTTTCGCAGAAGTCTACCACGTCTTCGAAGTCGTCGATATCGAGGTCGATATTCTCGCCGTGCTGGGATGTTCCGGGATTTCCCGGGGCGATGTAAAAATGGTCGAGCATTGGCGACTGTGAAATCGCCCACGCAAGAGCATGTTCTCGTCCGCCACTACCAATCAACAGCACATTTAGGTGTTCCATTAGGTCAGGCTAGTTTGTTAGCAATTTTCACGATGCTGTAAAAGCTGTCTGCTTTCATACTGGCACCACCGATTAGTCCGCCATCAACATCAGGCTGACCAAGTAATTCTTCTGCATTTTCAGGTTTCATACTACCACCATAGAGAATTCGAGCGCCATCAGCAACATCAGAGGAAGCTAATTTTGCCAATTCTGCACGAATGAATGCATGCATTTCCTGAGCTTGTTGCGGAGACGCGGTTTCGCCGGTTCCGATTGCCCAAACTGGCTCGTAAGCAACGACAAGGGTTTTAAGTTGGTCTGATGAGAGTCCTTCAAGCGCGCCTTTGAGTTGGGTCGCGACGACTTCATTTTGCTTGTTCGCTTTTCGCTCGCCCAGCACTTCGCCAACGCAAAGAATAGGAACCAATCCTTCAGATAGAGCTTTCGTTACCTTTTTTCCA
>JAIUMT010000074.1 GCA_022565415.1 Balneolales bacterium
ATTTGTTTGGCGGAGGGGAACTCTACTGGGGACCCAAACCGGTTACCAGTGGTCCGCACTATTTCGGAGCAATAGGCACCTTACTTGCAATTATTGGCTTATTTATTGTGCGAAAATCACATCTGCGTGTGTTTTTAACTGTAGCCGTCCTGGCCATTCTGTTCTCGCTAGGAAAACATTTCAGCATGTTGAACAACTTCATGTTCGACTACTTTCCCCTGTTCAACAAGTTCCGAACCCCAGAAATGTGGCTGATTTTGGCAGTATTTTGCCTCACGATTCCCGCCATGGACGGACTACAATACCTTGCCGACAAAGCCGGACATTTCATCGAAATCAAGCAGAAATGGTTCATTGCCACGGGTGCAGCTCTCGGATTAGGATTACTACTGTTAATTGGTTCGGGGAGTTTCCTCAGCTATGAGCAGCCGGACGAGCGGGCCAACATCGCCGAACAGTTGGCGAATCAGAATCAGGTTTCTCCTCAAGATCCGCGTGTTTCACAAGCCGTAGATCGCATCATGAACGAGCAGATACTACCCGATCGCAAAGCCGCTGCCCGAGCAGACATCATCCGTTACATCATATTTATTAGTGTTACGGCCGGACTAATTTGGGTGCTACTTTCTGGCAAACTTGCCGTTTCGTTGGTCTTGGGTGGAATACTGTTGCTAACTGCCATCGACATGATTACGGTGGGTCAGCGTTACGTGCCCGAATCGGCGTATAGTCCCGACGGACGCAGCGTGGTTGAGGTAATTGAAAGCCGAAAACGTCCGATAGATGGATGGTTGCAGGAGGCCATTCAAACCGACGAACCGTGGACGTACCGAGTGTTTCCTCTCTCCGACAATGCTTTCAACAACGCCATTCCATCTTATTTCTATCCGAGCATTGGCGGGTACTCTGGCGCGCGAATGAACTCCTACGACGAAATTCAAACACTGCTCGACAACTCGCTGAGATCGGGAGATTTGGACCTCATGCAACGACTGCTTTCGATGCTGAATGTGCGCTATGTCACCTTTGGCGGACAAATTCCGGGATTCAATGTCGCCTACGAAAGTGGTGGATTACTGGCGCTCGAAAACCTGACTGTATTTCCGAAAGCGTGGTTTGCTACAGATTTTCAACAGGTTACCACCGCACGAGAAGCGGTAAATGCACTACGAGACAATCAGATCGACCTCAAAAACACGGTCATAATTCAGCACGAGTCGGGCATAACTCCTTCGGCTGATTCTCTAGCGAGAGTTGAAATCACCCGCTACAACGCGCATGAAATTGACTTGAACGTGAGTAGAAGTTCGGATGGATACCTTGTTATAAGCGAGATGTTTTATGAGGGCGGCTGGAATGCATTTCTGAACGGAGAACCGGTCGATATTCACAGAACAAACTACATTCTGCGCGGAGTTGATATTCCGGCTGGAACGCATGAGCTTCAGTTCCGATACGAGCCATCATGGTATGCGACCGCGCGGGTGATTTCAAACATTGGCAATGTCCTTGCGTTGCTGTTGATTATTGGAATACTCGGGTTCACGGTGAAGAACCACTATGCAAAGAATGAGGAAGTTCAGGAAGATAACAAAGCGCCTCAATAGTGTGGTTTACAATCGAGTTATCTAGGTAACAGACTACCCTGGTCATTCAACCTTAGGGCGAGCTACCAGAGTAATGCATCATTAAAACACGTTTCAGTAGAGCGAGCTACTTGGGCTACCCAAACGTGATCGCGATTCTATAAACACTTCTGATAGAGCTACCTAATTAGTATGTCTATAATAATAGAATACATGCGAAAAGCTAAGAGCGGAATTTTCTCTCTTAGAGTTTGCTTGGACTAAAGCATTACACGCTAAATTCCCAGACAGTTGCCATCCCGATAAAAAACGGAGGTCTCGCTGCCCATGAAATCTTGTGGGATGAATCCGGTGAAACGCAACTGACGAAACTCGTTCTCCTTCAGAAATTCGAGTGCCGGAGCATATCGCTCCCGCTCGCTGTTATCGAAAATAATAACGCCACGATGGCTGAGGCGTGCGAGGCATTCATACGCGCAAGCAACGCGTTCACGACCATCGATAATAATGATGTCGTACAAGGTTCCGGCATCTTCAGAAACACAACGCACATAACTACCATCACCCAGGTTTCGCAAACGAATCTCTGCATTCGGAGGCAGCTCTTGCCTAATCTGTTCGTACCATCCCTGATGATGCTCGACACTAACCACTTGCTTCACCCGCTCGGCCCACCAGCGCGTACTCATTCCGGAACCAAACTCAAAAACGGTGATGTCTGCAGGAATACGATCTGAAAATGCATCCAGAAAGGTGTACGTGTACCAAGGCACCGCTTTACCACCCGCGCCAAGTGAAGCATTCTTCCGGCGAGACTCGAACCAACCCCACTCAGCAAGCGGACTCTTATGCTTCAGAAGCAAGTATTCAAACCAACTTGTCCGGCTTAGTACTGGTTCAATACGTTTCTTATAAAATGCAGAACGGGTGAGTATTTTCATCAGATATCAGAATCGGTAATGTGAATAGGTGCATTGTGCTTATTTAATCGACGTCCACCAGTGCCCAAATTCTTTGAGCCAAAAGCGATACGGTGTATGCATGAGGGATGACATAAGTCCGTAATGTTTGCCTCTCGAACGTCGGATGGAGAACAAATGATAACGTCTTTGATGCCGGTTCATCTGGGCCTTATACTTTAAATAACAATTGTAATATCCCCAGTTCTCGGTAAGGTTGCTTGTAATTCGGTCGGCGTTAGAATGCATCGTGATTTTTTGCAAAGGCTCGGGGACAATTCGGGCTACGCCGTATGCGAACACCAACCGTAGCCACAAATCGTAGTCCTGGGCAGCCTCCAGAGCTGTATCGAATCCGCCTACGCTGCGAATATACTCTGTTCGGGTAAATACCTGGTTCCCAATGAGATTTCGGTACAGCAGGTCTTCAAAACGGATAATGGAGGGCTTTCGCCATCTTTTTTTACCATTATCGGTAACGAGAATGCTTTCGGAAGCCAGTAGTGAAATACCGGGTTGCCAGTCGTTCACAAATCGTTCGAGGCGATTGGGCATGAACCGGTCGTCGTCGTCGAGCCCGGTAATGAACACCCCCTCAGCCATTTCAATAGCGCGGTTTCGTGAGGCAGGAGCCCCAATCGATTTGGGGTTGGACACAAACCGGAATGGAAAATCGGCTTGGTATGTAGCCAGGAACCCGGCTGTTCCATCATCAGAGCCATCATCGACCACAATCAGTTCGAAATCACGAAATGTTTGCTCCTCGACAGACTTTATGGCCCTTTGTAAAAGCTCCAGGCGATTCTTTGTAACCAGATAGATGGTAACCGTCAGATTCATCGTTCTTGATTTTATACTAATTTGGCTTAAAATACACATTTGTGGCCCGCGATTCCCTATTCATTCAGCGGTGAATATTCTGTACTTTTGATTATGACTAAATCTTCTGGAAATTCACACATTACTGTTGCTATCTGTACGTACAACCGAAGTGCTTACTTGCGCGATACCTTGGCGTGTTTGGGCATACAACAGACGGATTTGGCCAAATTCGACGTACTGGTTGTCAATAATAACTGCACCGACGACACAGACGACATCATTAAGCAGGCCCAGGCCGATTATCCGGCGCTGCAGCTTGGCTCGGTGCAAGAGAAACAGCAAGGTTTATCGCATGCCCGAAACCGCGCCCTAAACGATTCCCGTGGCGAATATGTGCTTTTTATCGACGATGATGTGTACATAGAAGACGATTTCATAGAAAGTTGGACTCAATTTGTGGAATCAGGCAAGGTTGATGCAGCAGGCGGACCGATTTCCGTGCATTTTGATGATGGAAAACCCCGCTGGTTTCCCATGATTTTAGCCCAGATGCTGGGTCGGCACAAAGCACAAAAACCGCACTATGTTTATCCAAAAGGGGCTTTCCCGCATGGTGGAAACATGATTTTCAAAAGAGATATTGCTTTGGCGATAGGGTTTAATACCTCAATTGGCCGAACCGGCAACCAGCTTTCTGCCGGAGAAGAAAAAGATTTCTTCCGAAGATTACAGTCGAGAAAGGTGACTATTCGTCATAATCCCGATGCTTCGCTGAAACACCGAATCGGAGGAGAACGCCTTACCAAAGATTACTTTGTTCGTCAGGCTCGTGGTATTGGTCATGGCGACGCACATTCCGGGGTTAGCAGTTTCATTTGGTACCCGACTCAACTTGCAAAACTGGTAGCAAGTTGCATCATAAGTGCCGGATATTTACTTAAGCTGCAAAAAGACAAAGCACAGATGCTGATTCGGTTTCGGATTGAAGTTATTCGTGGCTTCCGAACCGCCAAATCAGGAGAAACCACAGCTACCGACAATCCCTCCTTAGCATGAGTCAGATTAAGGAACAAGGCATCTGGAACACACTTCTTTCGTACTTCGGTGTCGGAATTGGCGTGCTCAACCTCATATTCCTGTATCCGTTTTTCTTCGAAACCGACGAAATTGGCTTAATTCGCATCCTTACCAGTATTTCAATTCTGTATGCACAAGTTGCAAGCGTCGGATTCAACAGCGTGATCATTCGCTTTTTCCCGCATTTCAGAAACCGCAACAACGGATTTCCCTTCGCAGTACTACTTTTCAGCACAATTGGATTCCTCCTCACAACAGTACTGCTATTGCTTCTGCGTCCGGTAATTGAGCCCATCTACATCGAGAACTCGCAATTATTTGTTGAATATTACACCTGGCTGATCCCTCTGTCGCTATTTGTGCTCTTTTGCAACATTGGGGAGAGCTTTCTTCTCATGCAATACCGAACGGTGTTCACCTTATTCATAAAAGAAGTTCTGCTCCGTTTACTAACCCTAGCCGGCATATTGACCGTGGCATTTGACTATATCAATTTCGAACAATTTCTCGTTTGGTTTCTGGTAATACACGCATTGACTTTACTAATCATTTCGGTACCGCTTTATCGGTCAGCAGCCATCTCTTTCGTACCCGACTTCACCTTTTTCAAACCGAGACGCCTCAAACTCATACTCCGCTACGGATTCGTATCGCTGCTCACCGGTGCAACAGCATATTTCATACAACTTATAGATTCGCTAATGATCGGAGCCTACTTAGATCTCGATCAGGTGGGAGTGTACACCATTGCTTTCTTCATGGGATCGGTAATAGCGATGCCCGCGCGTGGCATTAGCCGAATTGCCGTACCGATGGTTGCCAACGCCTGGAAACGCAAACGCCCCGACCGCATCCAATCCCTCTACAAAAATACCTCATTCCTTCAATACACCTTCGGATTACTCTTTTTAGCCGGGATTTTAGCCAATATTGAAGATGTCTTCGATTTTCTGCCTGAGGCATTCGCCGCAGGCTCGGTGGTGGTTTTATGGATCGGAATCGGAAATTTAATCGACATGACCGGCGGACTCAACAGCTTCATCCTGAACACATCGCCCAAATACGACCGGGATCTGTACTTCAACCTCTTCTTTGTAGTGCTCTGCATCATAACCAATATTCTTTTGATTCCGGTATATGGCCTGATGGGAGCAGCCATCGCAAGCGCCAGCAGTTACCTCGGTGTAAACCTAGTACGTGGATCGTATCTTTGGTACGTGTACCGGATGCAGCCCTTTTCCCTATCGTACATTCGCACCACATTAGTCATTCTTGCAAGTGTGGTGCCGGCAACCTACCTCACCATCGAGACCGGAAATCCAATCCTGAATATCATAATTCGATCTATCATTATTCTGGTTTTATTAACTATTATTGTGATGGTAACCCGCACACATATTGTCGTTAAGCACACGCTAGACGAACTCCGAAACAGCGAAGACACGTAGAAACACAATCACATCAGAGTGCAATTTTCCGTATTTTCGTGTACTGAAAACAAATTAACTTTACCCCGAATCTGGAAGTTCGATCAAGTAACACTTCCGAATTCTCGTACATATTTTTCCGCATGGCACAAACGCAATTCACCACTCATCATGGAATGGTCGACATCCTCCCGGAGGAGGCTCAAAAATGGCAATATATCGAGCAAATCATTCGAGAAACAGCCAAATCGTTTCATTTTGGTGAAATCCGAACACCGATTCTTGAGCAAACCGCGCTTATTTCCCGGGGAATTGGAGAATTAACGGATATCGTTTCGAAGGAGATGTTTGCGTTTAATCGCGGCGAAGACCAATACGTTTTGAGACCCGAAGGTACTGCTCCCGTGTCGCGTGCTTATGTGCAACATCATATGGAGCAACGCGGCGGCGTGCAGAAATTGTTTTACATCGGACCCATGTTCCGTGCAGAACGCCCTCAGAAAGGTCGTCAACGGCAATTTCATCAGTTTGGCGCCGAGATGATTGGAAGCGCAGATCCCATGGCCGACGCCGAAATCATCGCGTTCATGAGTGAAGTGTACCGCCGAATTGGTATCAAAAACACCGTTTTGAATATAAACTCGGTCGGAGATCCGGCTTCGCGAAAGGCTTACAAGGAGGCTCTTCAAAACTACCTCCGACCGCATTTCAACGAATTAAGTGAACTCTCGCAAACTCGTTTCGAGACAAATCCGATGCGAATTCTGGACTCAAAAGAGCCAGAAGATCAGGAAATTGTGGCGAAAGCTCCGGTAATTACTGAATATTTAAATCAGGAAAGTGCCACTCATTACGCTTTCGTCCGTAAATACCTCGACGATTTGGGTATCGAATACAAGCAAACCCCACGCTTGGTCCGCGGACTCGACTACTACACCCAAACTGCTTTCGAGCTTACTAGTCCCGATTTGGGTGCACAAGATGCACTCGGAGGCGGCGGACGTTACGATTTACTTATCGAAGAGATTGGCGGTCAGCCTACGCCCGCAGTTGGATTTGCCTCCGGAATAGAGCGATTACTAATAGCTTGTGAAGCGCTTGAAATCCCACTGGGAGAGCCTGCTTATTTGGATATTTACATAGTGACCCGCGGAGATGCCGCCAGAATGTGGGCCTTGAAACACCTTCCTAAACTCCGATCTCTTGGTTTGTCGGTTTCTATGGACTACGCCGGACGTTCTATCAAAGCCCAGATGAAAGAAGCAAATAGGGAGAATGCCACGTACTGCATCATCGTTGGAGAAAGCGAGCTGGAATCAGGCGAACTAACATTCAGAAAAATGGTCGAAAGCGAAGAGTTTAAGTTGACCTTCGAGCAAATAATTAACCGACTTCGACCAATTTAGCTAGTAAACCTACCTACATCACGTATTCAACACTATATCATTATCCAACCGCATGACGTTCTCTTGGCAAAAAATCACACTTTGGGTTGGGCTGCTGCTCATTATCCTGACTATTTATACTCTGTGGAAACTGAATCGCACGGAAAGTGAGCTGATGACCTTTTTTGCAAGCGAAGAGGTTGCACCAAGTGATACATCCGCAGGAATTACGGTGGGCTCAGTTCGAATATCCGGGCTAAGCGGTAATATTCATCTGAATGATCTAGCCTATTATAGTCGCACCGATGAACCGGTTTGGACTGCCAGCAGCCTCAGCTTAAGCATTGGAACATGGAAAAGCCTGCAAATGGGTATTCTGCCCGCTGGCTATGTTTTAGCAAGTCTCAATGAAACAAACGCTGTTATTAACGACTGGAAATTCAATTCAACAACTTCAGACGACGGACTAAAAGCCAGTTTCACGCTTTATGGTCAGCCTTTCGATTTGTTTCCAATTTTGTCTGAAGGACGATTCCCACTAAACTCGATGCGATTGCAGATGGATGCACATCCAATTGACGGCGCCGTTTTGGTAGACATTCTTAGCAATTTCTACCAAGTTCCAGAAGCGATGCAAATACTATCATCGTCGCAGAACAACACATTCGCAGGCGAGCTTGCCATCGATCCTTTTACCGGCCGAATTAGCTTAAACAGCGCTGAAATCCGCAGTGAAGAGAACGCATCGCTCATCGTAAACCTCGGACTTCACTACGACGAGCTGGATGTTGAGCGCCCTGAAATCGGCATAATCGGCAAGCCTTCGCGGTTTAACCTCAGCGTGACCGGATCTTTGCCAGATGAGGGAGCTTTTTCATTGATTCCTATCGGCGAAGCTGGCAGCCTCAATTTCAAATCGCTTCAGTGGAGTACCCGGGGCAATCTCAGCGAAAGTGATACCCTCTTAACCACTGAAATCATATACAATGCCGAACATACAACCGTTACTATTGAACAACCCGTTTGGTTTCCAAATAGCGAGTTTCTAGGACAGGCAAACGATATTCTTACCATTTTCGGCATCCCAACAAATAGGTTCGATTTTCAGCTATTGACAATCGACTACGGCTTAAGACCCGAGAATAGTATTGAAATCAGCTCTCTGGAGCTCAAACACCTCAATTTCAGAAGCAGTTTTTCGGGGCAATTAAACCTGATTGATAATGGCGAAATAAGCAATGCACCTATTCGCGGCACCATCCGAATTGATCAGATGACCGAAGGATTGCTCAATGCCTCATACAATATCGAGGAGATATTCGGACTACAAATCCGACGGGATGGAAATGCAATTACATTTCCTGTTTCAGGAACGCTCGCAAATCCATCAATCTTCTGATGCAGCCAAGGCTTGTTTTTTCTCAAGATTAGACATTAATTCCTCAGCGAAAAGTGTCTTGTGCATATCATGGAATCGAGCCAGATCGTCACGGGGCATGTAACGCTCCATAATCTTAGGATCGGTTTTGGTAATGTCCACGAGAATAAGTCCGTCGAGTACGTCGCTGAAATTCGGATCCACATTAAATCCGAGTAGCTTCCCACCTAGTTTCAGGTATTGCTTAAGCAGAATCGGAACACCTTTGTCGTCAAATTCCAAGTCACTCACCACTTCAGAAAGGTCATCCACACTGGAAATGATGCTTTTACTCGACTTGTTGTCCCAGCCTTTGAGCTTTCTATGGCGCAACGGAGTAATTGCTTTTACTTTTGAGGCTAGCTCTGGCAAGTAATTGTGCATCTTCAAAAAGGTGACCATAAGCTGGCGCGAACTAGACTGATATTCCTTGTTGATGGATACCGGTCCGAACAAAATCTTGTATTTCGGATACTTCGCCACATAATGGCCAATTCCTCTCCAGAGCATCAACAACGGACTAAAAGAACGCTGATATTCGGGCCTCACAAACGATCTTCCCATCTCCAAAGCCGGATTAACCTGCTCAAAAAACGATGATTTGATATTAAAGAGGGTCGTTGTGTACATCCCTTTTTTTCCAAAACGTTTGATGATGTTATCAGTTCGGCCTAGTCGGTAAGCACCGATAATTTCATTTTTGGCAACATTCCAGACGAATAAGTGCTGATAATAATCGTCAAATTCATCCAAGTCGATAGACTCGCCCGTACCTTCATCAGTTGCACGAAAGGTAACTTCCCTCAAGCGGCCAATTTCGCGAATTATATTCGGAATTTGTTTGATTGAGGCATGATATACCCGGGTGCCACCACTTTCCAACAACATCTGCGAAGGTGGTAAAGACTCCACATCCGTTAACAACAACTCCGGATCGACAGGATCGATCACTGGTTTCATGTTATTGCTCGGGAATGTGATGGATTCGTCATCATCAACTTTACCAGGACGGTTTTCGAGCATGTAAGTCCGCTGACGAACATAGTTCGTGAGATCGGTTTCATTTTCGAATTTTCTCAGGCGAGTAAACGGAATGGCGTTTCCAATTCGCACTTCAATTACCGTATTTCGCTTATTAAGTAGCTCACGAGGTAAAAGAGCAGTACGCAAGCGCGGATGAACAAGTCCCGCGAGTTGGAACATGAAGCGGTTTTGTCCGCTAA
Organism: Balneolales bacterium; assembly: GCA_022565415.1. Lineage (GTDB taxonomy): Bacteria > Bacteroidota > Rhodothermia > Balneolales > HLUCCA01 > HLUCCA01. Next base: position 9,897 of record JAIUMT010000074.1, read on the forward strand.
AAAACATCGGAACAACCTGGCTTTCGGTTTTCTTGATGATTTTCGCGACAGTATTGCTCCACTTCGGATCGGTGACCTTACGATTTTTAAGCGTATAGTGTGCAACTTCGCCAGCGGGAAAAACACCAAGCATCTCGCCATTATTCAGCAAGCCGATGGTTTGTTTCATACTGGCGAGGTTTGCTCTGGCAGCAGCCTGACCTCCGAAAGGATCTACAAAGATGAATAAATCGCGCATTTCCGGAATTGCAGAGAGCAAGTAGTTGGCCATGATTTTAACATCAGGTCTAACCCTTTGCAAGATTGCGGCCATGATTATGCCCTCAATTCCGCCAAACGGATGATTTGCGACAATAATGACTTTGCCTTTCTCAGGAATGCGAGCCAAATCCTGCTCCGATATTCGGAAATCGACATTCATTCCTTTCAGAATATTCTCTGCGAAAAAAGCCGGATCGCCCATTTCCATAGCCCGATGGTAAATATCGTTTAATCCTCCAATACCAATCAGCTTTTCCAGTGGTCCGCGCGATAGCTTAAGCAGTTTATCGGCCGTTTTATTTGGCAGATCAACATCAAGCGAGAAAATATCTTTTGTCCCTTTGTTATCGTTCATGTCTGGCGATTTGCGCTTCAGAAATTGCGTTTAGATTAAATATACGACGAAACAGGCTTGGATTACCTGTAATTGTTAGCCACCCCAAAAGGTTTGCTAATATACTGAATCTCCTGCTCGGATGGAAAAATTGTTAGTCTGCAGATTCTGCGCGTCTGATGGAAAAATCAGTTACAGATGATTGGCAATAATATGCCTCACAGCTGACAGTCTCGTTGATTTTTGATACCTTAGTCTATTATAGGTTAACATTCATTATCAACTAATCATGCCATCTGCTCCTCAAACAACATTCGCCGAGAAAACCCGGGAGAAGGTACAAGAACCACCAAAATACGCCGTTATTCTTTTGAATGATAATTATACAACGTTTGACTTCGTGGTTAAGGTACTTGTAGAAATATTTAAGAAATCGATTCCTGAGGCTATCAAAATCACGAATGATGTGCACAAAAAAGGCAAGGGCGCCTGTGGTTTGTACCCAAGAGAGATAGCTGAGACCAAAATTGATTTGGTTGAACAACTGAGTCGGGCTAATGGATACCCGCTCAAATGCACAATGGAGAAAGCATAAATTACCATGCAAAGTAAAGAATTAGATAAAGTATTACGCGAAGCCTGGCTGCTAGCCAAAGCCTATGAACATGCATTTGTGAGCACAGAACATTTGCTTCACGTCATTGTGCTGGATGAGAATGGAAGGCGCATCCTGGAGTCGTTAAACATTGATACCGACCAGATTATCCGCGATATCGACTCGTTCTACAAAGGAATTGAGGCACTCGAAGAAGACGGAGATCCTGTCCACACTATAACCTTCAAACGGGTGGTGCACCACTGCCTCATGCACGCGCATGCTGCCGAACAAAAGCAGGTTGGTATAGGCGATGTACTGATTTCGATGTACACCGAAAAAGAGTCGTATGCCGTGTATTTTCTGAGGAAGCAAGGGCTTGAACGCATCGACATCATGAATTTGATTTCGCATGGCATTCGAAAAGATGAAGGCGATTTGGATGATCTGATTGATGCTTTCGACGAAATCGACGACTTTGATGATTTCGAGGATGTTTTTGGCGAAGATCCGGCTTCGGGGATAGACGGCTCTGATGATTTAGGCGGAAGTTACCCACCTTATCCCGAGGAGATGTACGAAACGGATGAGGATCTTGAAAAAACCGCCCGGCAGAATCAGAAACGGAAAAAGTCGCGTAGCGCCGCACTGGAGCGGTATACCGAAGACTGGACCAAACTAGCTCGGGAGGGAAACTTCGACAAGCTTATTGGTCGCGATCACGAAGTTGAACGAAGTATTGAAATCTTATCGCGAAGACTGAAGAATAATCCGATTTTGGTCGGGGATCCGGGCGTTGGCAAAACCGCTATTGCTCAGGGATTGGCCCAGCAGTTGGCGTCGGGCGAGGTTCCCGATCGTCTCAAAGACTACCGCTTGCTTTCGCTCGATTTGGGAACGCTCTTGGCTGGAACGCGATTCCGCGGAGATTTTGAAGAGCGGTTGAAATTGGTAATCCGCGAAATAAAAGAGGAAAAGAATGTCATTTTGTTCATTGATGAGATTCACAACCTGATTGGCGCGGGCGCTGCGGGTAACAGCACAATGGATGCTTCGAATTTACTGAAACCGGCGTTGCAGAGCGGGAAGTTGCGCTGTATCGGAGCGACCACGTACGAAGAGTACAAAAATCACTTCGAAAAAGACCGGGCGTTGTCCAGACGGTTTCAGAAAGTCGACATTATGGAACCTTCGATCGACGATACGATCAAGATTTTGACTGGTCTGCAAGCCGATTTTGAGAAATATCACGGACTGAAATATCAGCCTTCGGCTGTGGAATCGGCGGTTCGCTTGTCGGTTCGGTACCTGAATGACAGGCAATTGCCCGATAAGGCCATTGACGTACTGGACGAGACGGGCGCGCGGGTGTCGTTGAAACGGGTTGGAAGGAAACAGGTGACGAGTCGCGATGTTGAGGAGTTAATTGCGGGCATTGCGCGCATTCCTGTTCAGGCGCTTAGTTCTGGCGACAAAGAAAATCTGCGTGTGC
>JAIUMT010000075.1 GCA_022565415.1 Balneolales bacterium
GGGGTTAGGACCAGATCCAAACGAAGGATGAAGGTTATCGCGATGGGTTTCGGTGTGACCTCTGCGCGCAGCGACTTCGGTGAGCTCGGGGAGTCCGGGAATTTCGATTCGCCAGGCTTCGTCGTTGGCCAAATGCAATTGAAACACGTTGTATTTGTAAAACGACATCACATCAAGCAACCTCAGAATGTCTTCCTTCTGCTGGTAATTTCGGGCGATATCTAAGAATAGGCCACGGAATCCGAACCTTGGATAATCCTCGATTTGGGTGTGGGGCAGGACAATACTTGATGATGGACTCGCGAGTTGATTGGGCGAAATGAGCGCGAGCAACGTTTGGAGTCCGTAGTGTGCGCCGGCGGGTGTGGAGGCTCGGATTTTGACTCCATCGGCGTTAATAACTAGCTCGTAGCCCTCTTCATGTTCGATATCAGAATGTTGAACAACTCGGATGTTGGCAGCTTCGCTTTGATTTACGTTAATCAGAGCTGATGTTGTCGCGCGTAAATGTTCTGCAAAAAAGTCAACTTCAGAAGCAAACGCCTCATCATGGGCTACTTCAATCGATTCAGATAGTGTAAGCTTCTCCCCTGATTGTTGCATCGAAACGGGCGAAGGCACTAACGGACTGATTTCCGATTCATTCAACAAACTCAGCGCGTCGTGTTGCTCATAAAGCATCGTAGCACCTGGAACACGTCTGTTTGTGTCGGAATATTTCTCGAGAATCGTTTCGAGTTCGATGCGCGGAGTATGATAATCAATGATGGGTAGGCCTTCCGACTCGCCGGCTAATACGATGTACGGAGCCTCCGGAAACTGCGTGTTTGCATTCAAAAATCGAGGTGAGCGGTACGAAAAGCTCACAGATTCGCCCGGAGCAAGCGGTTCTGTAACCGAAACGGGAACCAGTCGAAACCACTCTCCGCTTTGGTGTTCGATGAGAACCTGAGTAGAATCGAAACTCGGATTTTGGGTGACGTAAATCGCGCTGAAATAGAGTTCCCAGCCAGGTTCAAGACTTTCAGTACCGTTATTGGTTAGGGTAAACTTGGCCTGATGTCCGCTTTGGGGAGCCAGTTCGTTTTCGAGTAAATCCCATTTTAGGGTTAAATGGTCGGCGGAATGATGAGGTTGGCAGGCAGCGAGGAGTAGGGCTGCGATTAGCAAGATTGAATATTTCATAGGTCTGTAGATGTGATATTATTGCAAGTCAATGGAATATACCAATCATAACAACATTTTGAAGCCAAACATGAATCAATATCATACTTTATAGAAGGCTATGCAGAACCGATTCTTCAGCGTTGTCGCTAAAAAATCGGCTTTGTACCAGCAGCAGATCTTCTGGTTTTATCAATGATTACTTTCGACCAAATCTTCTGAGTTCCCGCAAAATAGTACCTTACTCACCTAAGACATCGTCTAGTCGATTGAAAGCTTTCTAAAACAAACGCTCCTACCCTTGTAAAAGACATTGATTTTAAGCTCATTTCAAAACGATAGAACTGTAAGCTGGTAAAATAAACTCACCCCCGGACAGAAACTCCACATCAGAATTAGATGACCATAACACGTTTGCATACTCTTGAAGTCGTTCACTCAGAGCTACACCAACGTTCGCATCAGATACATTGTGAATCACCAAAACCTGCTCGCGCTCGTGGTGGCGTTCAAAAACGACCAACTCTTGGGGCATTCGCTCTACCGGATACAACGTCCCGAGCGTAAGCGCGGCACTTCCATTTCGGAGATGAATTAAGTCCCGGTAGTGATGTAGCAGTGAATTCGGGTCGGCCAGTTGAACTGATACAGGGCGAACTGTTTCATCGGTGCTGTAGCGGGGAGTTCGCCATCGGCTGCGCAAAGAATCATTCTCGACCGGACTCCATAGCATGGGTTCACGGATATTCGGATCGGGCTTGGCGCCCAGCATACCTATCTCCTCGCCGTAGTAAATGTACGGTGCACCGGGTAAGGTCAGCAAAATACTGGCAGCGACCCTGGCCTTGTTTTCATCCTTCAAAACCGACATAACGCGATCTTGGTCGTGATTGGTGAGGAAAGTTGCATCCACGAAATCGCTGGTTACATCTAGATATTCGTTTAGGATTTCAGCATGTCTTTTGGCGAGTTGGGCGCCGTTTCCATCCCGAATCGCATCCATAATCGCGTAGCCAAGATCGAAGTTGAACAGCGACGGAAGTCCGGTGAGGTACGGTTTCACGATTTCAGTCGAAGCCCAGACTTCTCCAACGAGCAACACATCCGGATTCACCGCTTCCATTTCGGCCCGGAACTCCTCCCAGAATGCATGATTGTCTTCTGCGCGATCGTCGGGGTAGATGTGCTTGGCGGCGTCCAAACGAAATCCATCAACGCCCTTCTCAAGCCAAAAACGTCCGATATCGTAGATGGTGTCGCGAACAGCGCGGTTATCGAAATTCAAATCGGGCATTCCGCTCCAAAAGTATGCGTAGAAAAAGAGGTCGTCGTACTCATCGACGGGGTTCCAGCGACGAAGGTTATCCGAATCGGGACCCGTTTCGGTGACGGTCATGCTTTCAATATTTGCCTCATTTTCCCACACGTAGAAATCGAAATACTCGCTGGTAGTGTCGGCAATGGCTGCCTGAAACCAGGGGTGCGTGCGGGATGAGTGATTCACCACGAGATCCAAAACAACCTTTATATCGCGCTTATGGGCCTGTCGCAGGAATTCATCGAAGTCCTCCATGGTGCCGTAATCGGGATGAATTGCTTTGTAATCTTCGACGTCGTACTTGTGGTATGATGGTGATGGGTGAATAGGCATAAGCCACAGTGATTTCACTCCTAAGTCCTGAAGATAGTCGAGTTTGGCTGTGAGTCCTTTGAAATCGCCGATACCGTCTCCGCTTCCATCAGCAAAAGCCCTCACAAACACCTCATAACTAACGGCATTTGGCCATTCGGCCTCGAAATCACCGTTACCAGAATTGCAACCAGTTAAAGCAAGCATAGCGACTAAAATAATCTTAGAAATAGAACTAAAACAACGCATAGTTTTCGTGATTTGTAGAAATTGACTCTCTAAAATACACCGAAATTCGAAATTATATTTACCCCATATAGTAACTTAGTTTTAACAAGCTTTAATTGAACCGAACCATCTTGTTTTCTACTTTGTTTTATACTATTGAACGACATCAGTACGTACTATTATTACAACAAACATATTCACAAATTGAAAGTATTATGAACAAGCAACTCAATTCCATAGCCCTCGACGTAGATAACTCCAAAAAACTAGCCGAAAAACTTAATCACCTTCTGGCCGATTATCACCTGTTCTACATGAACACCCGTGGTTACCACTGGAACATCAAAGGCCATAAGTTCTTTGAGCTTCATGTCAAATTCGAAGAGTTATACACTGATTTGGCAGTAAAAATTGACGCGGTCGCAGAGCGTATTTTAACTCTTGGCCACACTCCACTGCATACATTCACCGATTTACTTGAGCATTCTGATGTAAAACCAACCAAGGATGTCTCCGACGGATTTGAAGCCGTACAGCATATTTTGGATTCATTTCGAATCATTATTGCCGCTCAACGAGAGCTCCTCCATCTCTCCGGCGATGCCGATGATGAAGGAACCAATGCACTAATGAGTGATTACATCACTGAACAGGAAAAAATCGTCTGGATGTATAACTCCTATCTTGGCCATTAAACAATTTGCATGAAAAGGCGCTCTTTATTTTTCCTGAGTGTAATTATTGTATTTGTGCTTTTTATGGGCATCACATACAGTTATTTCTTGTACTGGAGAGCACAAATTGATGTAAAACTACCGGGTTCGAGTCAGGTCGCAGAAACCAGGCTTGGACCCGTTGAATATGCGCTACATGGTGATGGTTCCAATACCATACTTCTGCTACATGGAACTCCGGGCCCGCACACACACTTAAACGTTGATGTTTTAACCGATGCCGGATATTCGGTTCTGATTGTGGCACGCCCTGGCTACCTGCGAACCCCAATCGAAACGGGCAGGTTACCCGAAGAGCAAGCGGATGCTTACAGGGCACTCCTCGATGATCTCAATATTGACAACGTTTTTGTGTTGGGCATTTCGGGCGGAGGTCCGTCGGCTTTGCAGTTTGCCCTTCGTCATCAGGATCGCACGAAATCGTTGATCATGTATGGTGCTGTTAGCAAAGCGATAGAGTTTGCATCTCCTCGTCTGGCCGACCGCATTACCAACACCGAATTCGGACTATGGATTGCGAATAACTGGGTAATCTCCAGAACTGACGATCCAGATAACAAAAAAATTGCAGAATACTATTTGAATACCATTTTCCCGATATCTGCTGTAGAATCCGGTTTACAAAATGACCTCCGAAATATGGAGAATCTGCCGGACTATCCCATAGATAAGATATCTGTACCTATTTTGGTTTTACATGGCACAGAAGACCGGGTAGTACTATTTTCTCACGGACATTTTGTGGCCACCAATGCACCCGACGCAACGTTGGTTCGACTAGAAGGAGCATCACACGACGGATTAATAACTGATTTCGACAAAAATATGGAGTTGGTAATTCGACATTTACAAGAACATCACTAACTTGCAACTGGTGTAGACATTAGTCGTAGGGAAACAGATACAATCTATCCGGAAGTCAGTAGGTGAATAAGTTATGAATGTTGATATCGTTTGGGAAAAGCTCCTGTTTTCGAGTAAATACCAGTTTCAAATTAAAAACGAGAAAGTCGGAAAAATCTCGATTAACTCCTGGAAAAATAGTGCAACCGGCGAATTACTGAGTCGAAAAGTAACGTTTAAAACGAAGGGGATTTTCGTACCCAAAACCAGAATTATTGATACGGAATCTGGTCTGATTTTTGGCAGCATCAAATATCATAGCGGCTTTTTTCGTAACTCAGCCACTATCATCTACGATGACAAGACGTTTGAATGGAAGCAGCGGGGGTTTTGGTCATCTAAATTTGATGTAACTGATGGCGATAGAGTTCGAGTTTCGGGCAAGACAAGCAAACTAAAAGGCATATTCGAAACGACCAATCCGGAGGTTCCTCTCGTTTTCTCGACAATTATTATAAACCGTTATTATCGCGGGAAAAACACCCTTTTCTCGGCAGCTGTTGCTCTGCCACCTGTGCTAACTTACCTGATGCAGTAAACGTTACAATAGATTTTGTGAGACGAAGGCCTCATGCAAACATGCTTAGCCATGTGGTTATTTAGCCTTTGCTTCACTTATCAAAAGTCACCTCTCCCAGTCTACTCTTTACTTAACTAAAAGCATTTTCTTCGTTTCTACTTTTCCGGCAGCCACCATTCTCACGAAATATACACCGCTGGCATAGCGACGGGCATCAAAGTTGATATAATGAACCCCAGCCGGATACATTCCGCTCGCTAACGAAGTGACTCTTCGTCCCAGAACATCAAACACATCAATTTGTACCTGCTCTTCCATAGGTAATCCGAATTTTATAGTCGTACTCGGATTAAACGGATTCGGATAATTTTGCCAAAGAGTAATTTGTTCAGGCAGATCGTTAAACTCTCCGTTAGGGTGAATTCGCAGCATGAATCTGGATCTTGAGGTGCCGGTAATAGGTTTCATACGAATCGGTTCGCCCGGACGAGGAACCTGAATTCGCATTTCACGCTCGTAGTCGAGTCCGAATCGTAGCTGATTCTCGGCTAGTGGTTGCATCGGCGACGTTGGGGCAACATCACGCTGACTACCATCGATTACTGGTCGGCGAACATCCGATAATGCATCTCCACGGCTAGCTTCATCTGCCTCAGAATCTAGAGATTGGGCGTTATCAGAGCTCATCATTGCATAGCCCATGTCCGGAGCTTCGCGCTTATACAACACCGGATCATTAGCATACTTCCAGAAAACACGCTGATTTGAACGCGTATCGACCATTTCAATAGCCCAAGAATCCGGAATATTTCGGAATTCGCCCATTTCTAAGGTATAATCCCCGCTCATGCTAATTCCATCTCGGAATCCACCGATATAAACCGGAATCTCCATCACCGAGTTGAATCTTCGCGGAAGCGCATTGATGGCAAAATTTTCACCCTCCGCTTTGGTGTAAACGGAAACATAGGTGTCGGTTAGCGGCTGCAAGTACCACGCATCTTTCGGATCGATATTTCTGCTCGCATCCTCTGAGAACATAATCCAGGTGCTTTGAGACAAGTCGTCTTTCGACACCGAAATCTCTATCGACGGAGGTGCGTCTCGGTAACGATCACGTTTCTTTGAGCCGGCAGTGCTGTATGAGGCAAGTTCTTTACCGTAGAATGTGCCAGATCCGACAATCGCGTCTCTGTTGACCGATAACTGGGGATTCACGTCGTTTGCTCGTACCCAAAATGCTTGTCCACGAGCAATAATCCCGTCCATATCATCGCCGGTGTCGTTAGACCAAACCCGGTATTTTGCTCCGCCCGTTGCGTTTGGATCCCACACATAAATAGCTTCGTCTATGTTTTCTTTTGTCCATTCGATGCTTTGCCAGTCGAGCGCATCATCATACGGGTTTCCGATAATATTCCAGCCCTGATCACCTGATTCGGTGTAGGTTATATCGAAATTGAAATTGCCCTGAAGGGCAGGTTCGTATCCGTCAACACGCAGATTGATTGGTAAATCGACGCTATATCTGTCGTCGGTGCCAACCAACCCGAACACGTAGTACATATACCCTCTGCCCGGAACTGCAACATCACTAATATCACCCGGCTGACGCCATCGCTGATTGTCGGTTCCTTCGAACGTTTCGTCGTACCAGAGCAAATTTGGCGACCCATTCGGATCGGTGGAATTCGGAAAACCCTGAGTTACGAGTCCGGTGGAGGCTGGAGCCACATAATCGATAAACACATCTTCATACTTCGTATCGACTAATGGCAGGGATATCATCCTCCATCCCCGGTCCTGAGTAAAGGTAATTTCGAATCGGGCCATGGTGAGGGTATCGCCAACCAGCGGACTCGTTGTTAGGTAACTGATGAACGTGCCATCGTCGTTGTATTCAAACAAGCTGAAATGATAGCGCGTTTTGGGGTCTAATCCGCTAAGCGTGAAATTGTTATCGGTTCCATTGAATACCACGAAATTCTCAGTTCCGATTTCATCAGGAGTCGCACTGAAATCGCTGTCGGCTGTGTAAAATTCGTTCGTCGCAGGGATATCATCAACAGCATCGCCTTGTTTAACTAAAACGATTCTACCGGTTCCGTTTCCGTTCGTCCAGCCAACTTCGATTGATTCGGCGGTAACTGTTATAAACTCCAGATCGGTAGGTTGAACTCCCGGGGGCAGAAGCGCACCTTTATCGCCACCCGTTATGATGAAACCGGTACTGCTGAGGGTGACTGTAAGGTCATTTGATGTCGTATTAGCGGGATCACCGACCAGGCAGTCATTTGAGTTTATGTCGCGGGTTAAAGTTCTGATTTCGGATTCATCGCCAACCACATCGTCATTTGTATATCTGAACGAACCGTTTCCTGCAAAACCAGTTATGCCATCCATTTCTACCGTCCAGTACCGGCGAATATAATTTCCGCCTCCACAGACAGGGTCAGCCTGATTAAGTACACCAATTTCGACATAAGCTCCCGAAGCAAAATTGCCGCTAGAGAAGGTGATGTTGGCCGGAGAGTATTCAGGAGTCGCAGTTGTGTCGCCAATTGGGAAGGTAAGGCTACTGAATTCGGTGATCTCTCTACGCAGTACACCCTCGCCGTTGATTACAATCATACTGGAATCAGCCGGTACTCCCCCGATAGTTGCAAAAGGCCGCCACGTCATTAGCTGATCGTTGAGCATGAGTCGGCCGCGGTTGAATATCATCCCTTTTTCCACAACAACGGGTTTATCGAGACTTTTCTCCCCAACACCTTCGAGCTCGAGAATCCCAAACGTTGTTCCAAAATCTCCGCGAATCGCCTGATGATCTTCGCCTCTTAGAATTACACGACCCTCGCCTGGATTATAAAAAGTAGGCGCAGCATTGTTAATCCAGTCGCCGTAAATCGACAGGTTGCGATTATACGTGGTGTTGTCGATAGTCCCCTCTTCCAGGAACAAGTTTCCGTTTATTATCCAATTTATATTGGCTTGTGTGCGGTCACTTCCCCCAATCATAATGACATCATTGTACTGAGTCTGAACGGGTAAAATTCCGTCTACGTTATCGTAAAAAACCACGGTTCCGCCAGATCCACGCTCAACAAAATCGTCGTAATTCCCACCGGGAAAGATGAATTGATTTCCGGATGTTGCTTTAATTCGAATGGTTCCGGTTCCGCTCACAAATCCGAAATTATGACCGAAAGTATCTTCCAGATCCAATGTAGCTGTTCCAATAAGATCGACCGATTCGGCTAGCAAGAAATCTTCGCCGTTTGTTCTAACCGTATGACCCGTATTGATTTTCACCGGTGCACCGATTGGAAATGTTGTGGCAACCGGACCATCATGGTCATCTACCGACCATGAATTCGGATCGCTCCAATCAATAGGATATGCTAGACCGTTGCGACTAAAGTAGGTATCTACACCTGTAAATTCAGCAGCTTCCCCGGCGGTGTAATCACCCACAACAAAATCAACATTTTCCAGCACAATTTGATTATTAACGATATCAACCGGTCGAATCGCTGGATCGAAACCATCTAACGGCGCCCAATTTGGAAATAGATATCGCCCAATCACATAATCATTTTCGTTACCAGAAACATCGCCCTGCAAATACGAATACGTATGTGTGATTTCAAGGTCTGAGAAACCACCTGATGTCACATTCCAGTAATATTTCAGTTCTAAGTCAGCAGGATCACGCGTTGACGGATGTCTGGCGTTAACGGGCTTGACTGTTATGGTTCCGGCTGAGGTGGTCGATGAAACATCCATCGTAACCGGAGTATACTTGCCAAAAACCCCGATCGGAAAAGTAAAACTACCTCCTGCTGCACCAAATTCTTTTCGAATCCCACCATCGCTCAACACGCCGCACGTCCGCAGGTTTCTATTTACACCAAAATCACCCGCAACTGCAGCATTTTCACCGATAACCAAGCGATTATCGCCTAAATCCAGAATTCCGACATCTAGGGTAAGGCGATTATTTACTCTGATGCTGTCCTGCATTTCGACATTGCCCGCATTCGAGATAATGAGGTTCCCATAAACACCCCTTCCCGACATAATTTGTTGGAGATTATTATTCAGAATAATCCCGAATGTGTCATCGTTTGTCGAGCTGATGTGCGTGCCGTTACTTGTTATGGCATTTCGAACCTCGATGAGATTATCTCCATCATTCAAACTTCCGGCAGTGTTAATAGTTAAATTATTTTGAACAATTACTGGCGTGTCGGACTCAAGAAGAAGGTTTCCTCCAGTTGCAACCAATAGGTTATAAAAACTTTGTGTGTTGAAATCGCCGTTCAACCTGGAGTTATTGCCATTAAAAATCACGTTCTGATTACCCCGCGAGAACGTAGCATCGACCGTGTTTTTGAAAAACAATCCACTCACGGTGATGTTCAAGTTGCCCGCACTGAGTTCTGCATTATTTTCAATTCGGAGGTCATTTTTAACTGCGAGATTATTGACCTGTAATCTCAAAAATGCATTTCCATCGGTGTTAGAGTTCCCCTCAACAGTAAGATTCCACAAACCAATGTTAGTATCGATGGTGAACTCCTGATCGGTTGCATTTGCTGGTTGGAAAAGTATCGTACCACCAGTTACTACATTATTGGTCGGACGAATATAAACATCAGCAAAGTTGACAGATCCGCCGGTTTCAATCACGATTAATGCATCTCCGGATAGCTCAAAAACGCTGTTCGGATTCAATACTTCTAATCTGGAGCGGGTGATGTTCTGATTTCTACCACGGATGGTGACCACTCCGTCATTTTGCTTGTAGGTAAGCGCCCCGGCGGCGTTGTTTAAACTTCGGCGTATTTGTCCGTTAACGTTGAGTTCGCCGCCATCGATAATGATCTCGGGCTTACCGGCTGAGGCATAAACAATATCATTATTCACGTTATTTGCAGGGTTTCCGATGTCAACTCGTCCGCCGATGATCTCCAGGCGTCCACGCAAAATCAAGTCTGCATCGTTACTGTTAGCATTTCCGATTCGAACAATAGCACCCGGATCGGCGACAGATAACGCGGCTGTTTCCAAAATGGTAAATGCTGTTGCCGTGTTTGTTAGAGAGATATCAGATGCGCGTGCAAGTCGAAAAATACCATTTGTGAGGGTTAGCCAATTGTTAGATGACTGAAAGTTCGCGGTTCCATCTACATCAAAGGTAAGCATTCGATTAATACCCGAACCTTTATTCATATTCAGAGAAAATATGGTAGTCGTCGCTGAAGGATTTGTCCCGGTAAAAAATGCATCCGCATTACCAACAAAACTGATGTTTGCGTATCTCGCATTCGTTACCCAAGCGCCAAAAGTGCCATTATTGACGATATTTCCTTCAAATTCGAGGTTGTGTATAACATTTGTGCCACCAACACTTTCAAAAACGGCATCCTCGGCTATAGACATATCTCCAAGTACACGAATGGTTCGCGAATTGGTATTTGCAAAGAGAAGGCGATACGTGGCAGATTCAATATTAAAATCCCCATTGACGATTAGATTGCCATTAACGCCCGTGGCAGATTGAACTCGTGCACCGTTTACTCCACGTACGGTGAGGTTTCCAAGTACGGTTACATCAATTGCGCCAAAGTTTATGAGGTTTCCGGAGGCAGCCGATGTGAAATCGAATTCCAGGTTTCGGTATTGATTTAACGTAAGCTGAGTAGGGGCTTGGGACTCGAGCGGAACTGTAAAATCCGTTGTCGATCTGTAATAAACAACTGTTCCCCCCTCTTCACCCAGAAACTCACTAAAATCTCCAGCTGGAAATTCTGCCGTGGCTGTTGAGGATGATATGCGAAGTGTACCTGACCCCTCCACAAATTCCCCGATGAAACTCCCGAAATTATGTCCAACGGTTGAGCCGATATCCAATGTCGCATTTCCACCAATGAACAATACTCCCGATACCGCATTATTCGCAGTAACGTTTACAGTGTGATCATTACCAATTCGGACTATGGCATTCGCAGCTGGAATCATAGAAGGGACATTCTGAACTCCGGTGTGGGCATCAAGTGACCAGGTGTTCACATCATCCCATGAACCACCATCAGTATAACTATAGTACACATCAACAAGTCCGAATGGGTTTATCGGACTATCATCACCGGCGGTGTACTCCCCATCAATTTGTGTGTCGAATGTGCTGGTTGCGAATGAAATAGTGTTATTGATTTCGTCCACTTCAGCAGGGACCCCACGTACCCATAGTCCTGTAGTCGGACTAAACCGCGCGGGTACATACCCGTCTTCTGTGACATCGCCACCGGTTACGACCGTAGCTTGAGCATAATTGTAGGTATGATTTACCTTCGCGTCGCCCAACTCAAATCCACTACTACTCACCCTCCAATAGTATAGGAGCGAACGGCTGGGAACGGTAACATTTGGATGCTCGATGGAAACAGGTCTTACCGTAATGCGACCGAACTCTTCGGGTGCCGAATCAAACGCAATGGTTGACTCAGAGTAGATATTTCCTGGTGCGGCAATAAATGGAAACGTGAAAGAAAGTCCTTCATAAATTTTTGTTACTCCCAGAGCCGACTGTAATCCGTTCGTTCGAACAGCTCGGAGAGCGCCAGTAAAACCGTTACCGCCTGTAATGTTGCCAAGTGGTCCGATCGTAAGATTTCGCCCGGAGATGTCCCATATCCTGTTATTGGCCCCGCTTGCAATGAAATTTAAGGATCCGTTGATGTGCAGGTTTGACTCTTGAGATACCATCACGTTTGAAGCCGGACCGTCGAAATCAACATTTCCCAGAATTCCGTTACCATTTCCGGAAATAGTTCGGGATGTCGCCGTGGTGAGCAACAGTTTTCCTGTTCCAAGGTGTTCGCCCGAAGCGACAATATTCGCACGAAGCTCCAAAGTTTTACCATTATCATCGAGAACTCCAGAATTCAGATTGAAAGCATTGTTTACCAGAACGGATGCGGCAGATCCCGCAACCCTGAGGGTATCGGATGGTTTTGCAATGGTGAGCGTGGAAAGTCCGCTCGCGATAACCCCATCGACGATAAAGTTCTGCAGATTTCCACCATTGAACGTTAAAGTAGATGTGCCCGGCGTTAATGTAGCGCCCGTATTAATCGAAAAATTACCACCGACTGTAAGGTTATTCCCATTCTGACTAAGATTTTGAGCATCTTCGATGGTCAGGTTATTCAAAATTCTGAGGTTGCTATTCATTACAACAAAACCTGTTCCACCCGTCCGATTCATAACTACA
>JAIUMT010000076.1 GCA_022565415.1 Balneolales bacterium
CGGTTCGTCTTGGCGGACCGTTTTCGCTGCTAAAATCCCGTCCGGATGTGGATTTGATCTGGAATATTGCGGAGGGATATGGCTCGAGGAATCGGGAGGCCTGGGTGCCCGGACTTTGCGAAATGTACGGGATTCCGTATCTCGGCAGCGACGGACTCACGCTTAGTCTGAGTCTCGATAAAGTCGCCACGAAACAAATTGCCCGCAACATTGGCGTGCCTACTACCGACTGGGCGATATATCCGTTGGATACTCGGAATATTAATGCTTCTAATGCTCTTGTTACTTCGGATTCAGCCGCTAATCCATCCGAAGTTGTGGCCCCTCCCTCCTTTCCGCTCTTTCTGAAACCCCGCTACGAGGGAACAGCCAAGGGAATTTCACCACAAAGCGTGGTAACGAATGCATCAGAATTAAACCATCAGGCCGATTATCTGATGAAGCTCTATCAGCAGGATGTTCTGATTGAATCGTTTCTTCCCGGGGCCGAGTACACCGTTGCTGTTTCTGGGTTTCCGTTGGCGGCGCATCCGGTGCTGGAGCGCGGAATCGATACTGCTACAGGCATCGGAATTCACGTGCTTGATTCAAAAGGCATCGATTATGGCGACAATTACAGTCTTTCCCATCAGCTGACGCCCGAATTGGAGGCATCCCTTCAGCAATGGTCGCTTCAGTTATGCAAGGAAATGGGCGTTGTTGACTTTGCCCGACTCGATTTCAAATGCGACAGCCACGGGAGGCCGTTTTTTCTGGAGGTAAATCCGTTGCCCACGTTTGCCGTCGATAACACATTCGCGATTTTGGCCGAGTTAGAGGGAGTTTCGTTTGATGAATTCCTTGGTTCGATTTTGAAGTCGGCCATTGATCGGGTTATTGGGTGATGAATTATTAATGAGGCAAATTTGCCACTGACCTTGTCGGCAAATGACAAATTCTCACGGCTTAAGCGCATTCAGATTAACCTATTTGACGATTCAGCAAAATGGACTCGTTATCATATTTCACTCCATCAGACATTAGGCGTATCTTTAGACACCCTCAAAATTTGAATTATCATCACGGCTAGAACACGTTGAAACTCTCCGAAATCGACAAAATTGACCTGAATGAGCTGAAATCCAGACCCGAATGGTCCGACTGGAAATGGCAGCTTCGAAACCGAATCCGTACCGCCGAAGAACTCGAGCGCTGGATAAAGCTCACCGACTCCGAACGACAAGCCATCGAGGCAACAAAAGCCTATTTCAGATGGCAAATTACGCCTTATTACGCTTCGCTGATGGATCCTGAGGATGCAAGTTGCCCGGTTCGCCGACAAGTCGTGCCTCAAATGGACGAAATGGAAGATGATTTTGACATTTTGTCGCTGGACCCGCTGGAGGAATTGGCGCATAGTCCGGTGAAGAACCTGGTGCATAATTATAACGACCGGGTGGCCTTTTGCGTGGCGGCCGAATGCGCGGTTTATTGCCGATATTGCCTGCGGAAACGCATGGTTGGCGACGGCGAGTATGCCATGAATAAATCCGAGCTTCAGGAAGGCATCGACTACATCGCCGCCCATCCTGAAATCCGTGATGTGTTGCTTACCGGTGGCGATCCGATGATTTTAAATGATTCCAACCTGGAATGGATATTGTCGCGCCTCAGAGCAATTCCCCACGTTGAACTCATCCGGATTGGCAGTCGGTTTCCGGTGCTGAATCCGTTTCGATTCACGCCCGAGTTTTGCGAAATGATCGGAAAATATCATCCTATTTGGGTTAATACGCACTATAATCATGCCAAGGAGCTCACTCCCGAGGCCGCTGCAGCCTGCGATCGCATCACCCGGGCAGGCGCTCCGCTGGGCAATCAGACGGTCCTGCTCAAGGGCATCAACAACGACGCCGAGACGCTCAAGGACCTGTTCAAAGGATTGGTCAAAATGCGGGTTCGACCCTACTATCTGTATCAGGCCCAGCTCATTGGCGGGACGAAGCATTTCCGAACCACAATTGAAGAAGGCATGCAGCTAATGCAACAACTTCGGGGCAGAATCTCCGGATTCGCCATTCCGAGTTATGTGCTGGATACTCCACATGGAAAAGTCCCCCTCACCCCGAATGGTTATCAATCGCGTGAAGGGGACTATGTCGAAGTAAAAGCCTACGGCGGCGAAACCTGGCGGGAATTTAATCCGGAGTAGTTCTGAAGGAATGCACAAAAAAGTCCCCATCAAGACATTGCATCTCAATGGGGACAAATTTCAAAAGAACTAACTCCGTTCGGAGGGATATTAAATCAACGTCCCCATCAAGCATTTAAAATCTCGACGGAGACAACGATCCAATCTTATCGCTCGGTGCGGATGGTGAATTCGAGCGATTTCGTCTCGCCTTGTCGAACCGGAACCTCGAAAACCGCCACATTAGCCGATCGCATGGTATGCGGAATAGTACTTTGGGTAATTCGCTGGGTCGAACTCAAATGTCGGGTAACTTCAACCGTTGCAGACTCCTTACGCTCATTCTTGATGTCGATTTTATTCGACTGTTCGCTGATACGATCACTGATGCGATTCTGAGCGGTCACCGTTTCCATCACCAAAATGTCGAAAGCCATTCCGGTTGTGATCTGAATTGTCGCCCCGACGGGTGTGTTTCGCAGGTCATCCTGACCAATTAACTGAAGCTCGTCTCCATCCTTCTTGTAGATTTTGACTGTGCCTGATGGGATTGCCATTCCGAAACCATCCTCGCGAGAGTTTTCGATGTCGAACATCACCTGCACGAGTCCGCCCCGAGCCACCTCCATTCGACTATCTGAACTCGCATAACGATATCGTTTCCGCGCCGCGCTCTCCTTCTCCGGGATCAACCCCAGCTTCTGGATCTCATTCGGACCAATCGAAAACCTTCCCGGAAGCAAAAATCGCTGATACTCAAAAAACGATTCCGACTCAACGCCACCATCAAACGCCATTTGAGATTCCATCGCGGCAACGCGCATCATCCTATCCGGCCGCGCCTGACCCGCGCCACGCCCCAAATTGAGATCCCCGGCAACCAACTGCACCCGGGCATTATCAAAACGCTTATCCGACCCATTTTGAATCACGGCCCAGCCATTCAGCACTGCCCGTTGCTCGTTCTCCGATAAAATCAACGCATATTCGGTTTGCCACTGAATGCCATGCGACAGATAGTATAGGCCTAGCTTTTGATTCCCCGCCGCATTCGCGTTCACATTGAGGGTAAGTACCGGAAAATCGGTGCCGATATCGGGTAAATTCTCGGTTGAAATTCGGTAGCCGTCGAGTCCGGGCAGCACCACATGACTCCCATCCGACTGCTTAATCACAATCAAACCGGAGCTATACTCTACCAATTCACCGGTAACAGATCCGCCATCGTTGTGATCTAAACGCACATGTTGTCCGACCAAACGCTGAATCATGGTATGAAATCCCGGACGGTTTAAGTCAAACGAGGTGCTTTTTACGGTTCCGTTAAGCTGCGGAAGAACTGAGTTTAGCTGCAACGAAGTTGGAAAACCTGTCAGTTTGAGGATGTTCTCGCCGCGGGACAAATCCACCATTCGGGAATCGAAAACGAGCATCGTTCCGTCCTGATAAAGAGTGAGGTTTAAGTCTCCAGACTGATCCAGTTGGGCAGATGCCGGAGTTGAAATGGCGCTGAGGGCGACCAAAACAGCTGATAAATACGTGATTGAACGTAGTTTCATAGTAGTACGGATAGGTGAACATTGACTATCAGGAACATACGACAATGAATCCGAATTAATTGCCAGACTCGCATCAATATGTAATTCAGTGCTTTAGAAAAGAATGGGAAACTACAATTAATTTGGTTACAAACATGAGTTTAACTATAATGTGCAAGGTCATCGACTAAACTTCATAGACTCACAAACTTAGTCGCCGTTCTGCGCAGAAGTTCTCGTGCTGGGGTACCAAAGCACAAGGTGCATTATGTGACAGGATAATTTGTTAGCCTGACAGGCAACTTAATCAAAATCGAAATACTCAAGAACATGAAATGGAAGAAACAGGTTTACTAATAAGCAATGCACCTTTAATTGCCGCCTTCATTGCATTACTTGGCGTTATTATCACACAAATTTGGCAATCGATAGAAACAAAGAGGCACAATCGACTTGAGCGCCAAACAAAGATTCGACATGAACTCTGGAAAGTGAAATACGATGCTTATACAGATGCCTTGGACCTTGTTAAACAACGATACTACAGCCTGGAATGGAAGTCGGGTGATATGGAGCACCAATTCGGTGGAGATCCGCCTAGTGCCAAACATTATGGTAGAGTCTATGCTCGATTAAGGTTACTAACTGATCACCCTGAGTTGGTTGGTGTATTCTTGCGAGCCTTGGGTGTCGAGCCACAGGAAGATGGAAGCATCAGTAATATTGACTTTGAAAACTTTAATCACTTTGACCGACTTGTGAGACTCATGCGCCAAGATCTTAACGCTCTTGACGACCCAACTCCCAAGAAAGAGTTCGCCTTAATTGAGTTCCATAAAACGGGAAAAAGCCACCGGCAGGATAACAACGGTAAGGAAAAAGAACTATACACACTTTAAAGCATTCTATTGCGACACAACAACTTGAAAATGGAATTGACTTGCGAGTAATGCAAGGCGATGCTTGGGCACAAAAGCAGTAAATCAACCAATTCGAAGCGAAGCGTAGAACCGCGTAGCGGAATTTACACGCATGTGAGCCAGCATACCAAACAGAAAGTACCAAACCCACTAGATCAACTCGGCCTGTGATATTACGCAACAAACATACGCATATAGCACCAACTCGGAATGATATACGCATGTTTTATTCGTATATAAGTGAGTTATGCGTAATTTTAAACAGACACCGTAAATGATAACAAGAGGATACATAGTTGGTAAAATAGTTGACGATTTAGCTGGTCTAAAATATCAGTTTGAAACTCGTAACAGACTACAGTTATTTGACTTGACAAGATTTTGTGAGGATTTCTTTAAGGACCTTTTAAATATTGTTTATAGCCTTAACTTGACAAATCTTAATAATGAAAGGAGTAATAACCCTGGAATTGATTTAGGCGACAGTAAAAAGCCAATAGCATTTCAAATTACTTCAACCAAGACATCTCAAAAAGTAACTGACACTCTTGAAAAACTAACACAAGTGCAAATCGACACGTATAAAGACATTAATGTTTTTATTGTAGGCTCAAAGCAAGGTTCCTATACAATTGACCAAGCTCTCATTGATAAAACAAAGTTCAACGTTGACAATAACATTCTTGATATTGACTACCTATTAAAAGACATTGTGGTTCTAGAAACAGAAATATTAGACGAAATATTCAGTTTATTTAAACGAGAATTCCGACAACTAAAAATCGAATTAGAACCAATTGACTCACAAGGAAACTTCCAATCTTCTTTATACAATCAATTAGAAGTTACACTTAATCGTCCACCACAAAATGCAAATAAACTTGCGGACAGATTTGACGAAGATGATGTTAATCTTGCTTCAATACAGGAACTTTATAGAAAGCTATTGAGAGTTCCGAGAGTGACAAGAGAATTACTTGCAATAATTGCAGACAAAGGAAAGTTTAAAGGATATAATCACGACTGCCACGAATGGGGAGTTTTGCCACAGGTTTTAAAAAACTTTCTTAAAATGTCTGATGACGAGCTTCAAAGCGAATTAGCAATTTTAGAAGATGTAGATTTAATCTACTACGGTGAAGATTGGATAGGAGAAAAGCTTTTTCACTATGTGACTTTGTCTTGTTTTACTTTAAATGAAATTGTTAATTGGGCAAAAGAAAATGACGTTTCATTAAGACGGCTTTTTAATACAATGGACTTTACAGAACTTGATGAATAAAAAAACTACGCATAACAGGCGTTTGGCACAATTATAAAACAACAGCAGTTATAAAATGAAAATAAATCCTTTTAATCCAAATTCACCGACAGGTCCAGGTATGTTTGCAGGACGCATCAAGGAAATTGAATCAATAGAACAGATTTTGTTGCAAACAAGGGCAAATAAAGGACACGGATTTTTACTACTTGGTCAAAGAGGTATTGGAAAAACATCTTTACTAAATTTGGTAAAATACCAAGCTGAAGGCAGTATTAAAACCAAAGATGAAACATTAAATTTTTTAGTAATTGAAATTGACATTACAAAAGACACAACCCTTTATACAATTATAAAAAAAATCGAACTTGCATTAAGGAGAAAATTGGCAAAATCGGAGCCTACTCGCAAACTATTTTCTGACATTTGGAATTTTCTTGGGAAAATTGAAGTCGCAGGTGCAAAGGTTAACACAGAAAGAGATTTTGATAAAGAATTATTATTTGAAGAGTTTTCATATTCACTTGCTGACACATTAAAAAGAATTACAGCAAAAAATGGCGAAAATTTTGAAAGCACTCACGATGGAATTTTGCTAATGGTTGACGAATCGGATAATGCTACCAAAGATTTGGATTTAGGAACTTTCCTGAAACTTCTAGTTGAGCGTTTACAAAAAGAAGGTACACAGCAATTAATGATTGGTGTTTCGGGCTTGCCAAAAACTAAAGAAATACTAATTGAAAGCCATCCTTCCTCAATTCGCATTTTTGAAGAACTTAATCTAGATAGGTTAAATGATGAAGACATAAAGTATGTTATCAAACGAGTACTCGACCATTCTCAAGAACTCAACAAAAAAAGAACGGAAATAGAACCAAAAGCTGAAAATAATTTAGTACGACTATCCGAAGGATTTCCTCACTTTATTCATCAATATGGTTATTGTGCATTCGACCTATCTGACGGTTTAGTTATAACAGATGATAATATTCAAAAAGGTGCTTTTGGAAATAATGGAGCAATTGAAAAAATAGGAGATAAATATTATCGTGACGACTTTTACAACAAAATCAAAGTAGATAGTTACCGTCAAGTATTAATCATTATGGCTACGAAACTAGATGATTGGGTAACAAAGAAATATATTAAAAGTAAATTCAAAGGACAGCCAGCAACCTTAGATAATGCAATAAACGCTTTAAGAACGAGAGGAATTATTTTATCCAAGGAAGGTACAAAAGGAACTTACCGCTTACAAGACAAAGGTTTTGCTTGGTGGATTACTATGAACCAAAAAAAGGAAGAGAAATAACTTTGCCTAACAGCACCTACCCAAAAGTGGCGGTTCAGTGGTTAAATCAAGCTTTGTGCTTCTATCAAAGTTTGTGCTGGGCTGACAGTGAAGTGCTTCGAAATCGCCACCTTCGGGTAGCTGCAAAACGTTATCGCTCAGTGTAAAAAGCCGACCGCACAAACAGCACATTTGGTTTTTTGCCGACTCGAAAGCCACCGCTAAAAAAACCAAAAGAGCTGTTTCTTGCCAACGCTCGACAGAAAACAAAATGAAGAAATGACATTAGAACAATATATTGACAACATAGACAAAAGGTACAGACTCGGAAACGCAACCGAACATACTTTTCGTGGAGACTTACAAAATCTTTTAGAAGCATTAGTGCCGACAATTAGAGCGACCAACGAACCGAAAAGACAAAGTTGCGGAGCACCTGACTACATTTTTACTAAAAAAGATATTACTGTTGGATTTATTGAAGCTAAAGACATTGGAGACAAAGACCTTGACGGAGCAAAGAAAACGGGAAATAAAGAACAGTTTGACCGTTACAAGGCTTCGTTAAACAACTTGATTTTTACGGACTATTTGAGTTTCCATTTGTACCGAGATGGAGAATTGATCACAAAAATTTCAATCGGAGAAATTACAGACAAAGGAATAAGGCCATTATCTGAAAACTTCGGCAATTTTGAAAACTTAATCAAAGACTTTTGCACTCACGTTGGACAGACAATAAAAAGTTCAAAAAAACTTGCAGAAATGATGGCGGGCAAAGCCCGCCTTCTTTCTGATGTTATTGGCAAAGCTCTGACAAGTGACGAACTTAATCAAGAAGACAGTACATTGAAAGACCAAATGTTGGCTTTCAAACAAATTTTGATTCACGACATTACACCTCAAGGTTTTGCAGACGTTTACGCTCAAACCATTGCTTACGGAATGTTTGCTGCTCGTTTGCACGACCCAACTTTGGGAACTTTCAGCAGACAGGAAGCGGCTGAACTGATTCCAAAATCAAATCCATTTTTGAGAAAACTGTTTGGCTATATTGCAGGACCCGATATTGACGACCGTATAAAATGGATTGTAGATAGTTTGACAGATATTTTCTTGGCTTGTAATGTTGAAGAAATTTTGAAAAACTACGGAAAGTCAACCAAAATGGAAGACCCAATTATCCATTTTTACGAAACTTTTTTAAGTGAGTACGACCCAAAATTGCGAAAAGCTCGTGGTGTTTGGTACACTCCTGCACCAGTTGTAAATTTTATTGTTCGGGCAGTTGACGACATTTTAAAAACAGAATTTGATTTGCCTCAAGGATTAGCCGATACAAGCAAAACCAAAATTAAAGTTGATGTTCAAGGCAAAAAGGTGGAGCAAGAAGTTCACAAAGTGCAAATTCTTGACCCAGCCACAGGAACAGGAACTTTCCTTGCAGAAGTGGTAAAACACATTCACAAAATATTTCAAGGACAACAAGGCATTTGGAGCAATTATGTAGAAACTCATTTATTGCCACGTTTAAACGGTTTTGAGTTGCTAATGGCAAGTTACGCAATGGCTCACCTTAAATTAGATTTGCTTTTAACTGAAACAGGCTACAAACCAACCACCAACCAACGATTTAGAGTTTATCTAACCAACAGTTTAGAAGAACACCACCAAGACACAGGAACTTTATTTGCCAATTGGTTAAGCACAGAAGCAAACGAAGCTAATCACATCAAAAGAGACACACCCGTTATGTGTGTTATTGGAAATCCACCGTATAGCGGAGAAAGTGCCAATAAAGGCGAATGGATTATGAAATTGATGGAAGATTACAAAAAAGAGCCAGGCGGAAAGGAAAAACTAAAAGAGCAAAATTCAAAATTTATCAATGACGATTATGTTAAGTTTTTGCGTTACGGACAGCATTTTATTGAGAAAAATGGAAGTGGCGTTCTAGCATACATTAATCCTCACGGTTTTTTAGATAACCCAACTTTTAGGGGTATGCGTTGGCATTTGCTAAAAACTTATGACAAAATATATACGATTGACTTACACGGCAACGCTAAGAAAAAAGAAACTGCCCCTGATGGTTCAGCAGATGTGAATGTTTTTGACATTGAGCAAGGCGTTTCAATCAATTTTTTCATAAAGACAGGCAAGAAAAAACCAAACGAATTAGGCAAAGTTTATCATTTTGACCTTTATGGTAAACGAGAATTAAAATATTATTTTCTAACCGAAAATAGTCTGAAATCAACACCTTATAATGAAGTTGAACTAACTGCTCCAGATTATTTTTTAATGCCTAAAGATTTTGAAGATAAAAACGAGTATGACAAAGGCTTTCAATTAACAGATTTGTTTATAGAATCTTCATTAGGTGTTTTATCAAAAAATGATAGTGTGACTATCGAATTTGAAAAATCATCTTTAAATCGAATTATTGAAAACTTTAGAAATTTAGAAGAAAATGAATTACGTAAAATTTACAACTTAAAAAGTGATAGTAGAGATTGGGTTTTATCAAAAGCAAAGGAAGATTTAACTGAAAATTTTAACGACAACAATTTCAAAATGATTACATATCGTCCATTTGATAACAGATGGACTTATTTCACAGGCAAGCCAAAAGGTTTTTTTGCATACAGTCAAAATCGCATTATGAAAAATTTGCGAGATGGTAACAACTTTGCAATTATATCAGGCAGACAGGGTCAAGCTGTTGGAAGTATGCAATGGAATTTATCCTTCATCACCAACACAATTTCAGACCAAAATATATATTATCGTGGTGGTGGTAGTGTTTTCCCACTTTACATTTACCCTGAAACGAATGGACAACAAACAATTGGTGATACAACAGAAAGAACTCCAAATTTAAAATCTGAAATAGTAAAGTGTTTAGCTGATAAAATAGGTTTAATTTTTACTATCGAGAAAGATATAAAAGTCAACACTTTTGCACCAATTGATATTTTAGATTACATCTATGCGGTATTACATTCTAGAAATTACCGTGAAACCTACAAAGAATTTTTGAAAATAGACTTTCCTAAAATTCCTTATCCAAAAAATGCCGACACCTTTTGGCAATTGGTAAAATTGGGTGGAGAAATACGTAAAATTCATTTATTGGAAAGTTCAGTAGTAGAGAATTACATCACACAATACCCAATAGACGGAAATAACTTTGTAGGCAAAACAAAATACGAAAACGGAAAAGTTTACATCAACGAAACGCAGTATTTTGACAATGTTCCGCAAGTAGCTTGGGAGTTTTATATAGGTGGCTACCAACCAGCCCAAAAATGGCTCAAAGACCGAAAAGACCGCAAATTGGAGTTTGACGATATTTTGCACTATCAAAAAATAATTGTGGCACTTTCAGAAACAGACAGGTTGATGAAGGAGATTGATAAAATAGAATTTATGGAAACAGGTAATAAAGAAGTTTTAGCAAATGGATAAGGAGTATTTTTTGATTCAAGAAAGATTAAAGCAACTTGAAACCACTTTCATTAAAGATGGATGGATAACTATTTACGAATCAACAAAAGACGACCTTGTTTATTGTTGCTTGGTTCACGACTCAAAAATAGACGAGTACAAATCAAAAACAGATTGGGTTATCAGACCATATTATGAAGGGAAACCAGCGGTTTTTGGAGACGGAACTTATAAGACAAATTCAGAAGAAGGCTTTGAACCATTTATTTTTATTAAGCACTTCAATTTTAATGACGGTGATGAACAATATGTTGATATATCGGAAGAGTTTGTTCTTTACTACAAATTATATGAACGAGCTGAAACCAAACAAAACCGAAAGTATTACTTTATTGATGACCTTGGCGATTTAGATGAAGTAATAAGAATTGAACCGAAAAAAATCAAGGTAAAGCTCAAATATTTAAAAGAATATATTGCTGTTAGACACCTTCATTTTTCTTTGTGCTTTGATTTTATGCGAGTTGGCGAAATTGATTTAAAAGCAAATGATATTGAGCCTATTGATAAAGACTTTAATGGGGATAATTATTTCTATAACCATTTAATCAGACCATTAGACGGTAAATTCCAAAGTTGGATTCTTGGTAAAAAAATAATCAGTTTCGACCCATCTAAATCAAAGAGCTATCATTTTGACTATGAAGACCAAGTCTATGAAAAATTCATAACGGGTTATGATGAAAACGGAGATTTTATTTATCAGGATTGCAGCAAGACCAATGAAAAATATTTTGTCCTTACATATTTCAAAAAAGAGGTTCTAAACAAATATTACAACGAACCCAAAAAATATGAAGTAGATGGATGGAACGTAAGATCAAATTTTTTTTCACTCAAAATAGACAACAACAATGAAGACTATGTTGCGGTATTTTTAATTGAATTGGGGTATTTACCACACAAAGAACAATTACATTGGAAACACCACAATATTGAGCCACAGAAAGGTATTAGTCACACATATTACCAAACAATGATTGAAGGAAATTGGGTTGACCACCCAGAAACCCCTGATTTGTTTTTCAAACACAAATACGAGCAATTTAATAAAAAGTGGGAAGCCAAGTTTGGTTGGAGACTTTATAAACCATTAGCTAAAGAAGACGAACATATTTATAAAGCACTTCATTTACCTACATCAAATAATGTTAAATCATTTTGTGAACAAATGTTATCGATAATCAAAATCACAATTGATAGACTTAATGAATCTGAATTGGCAAAACACATTACACTTGAAAAAAATGATAAAGGCATTAGCAAATTGGAGAAGTTTCTAGTTGTACATCAAATGCAAATCCCTGATATGATTACATTTTTAAGAAATTTATGGGATTTGCGTTCAGGACTTTTGGCTCATAGTTTCAGCAACTCAAATTCAAAGTGCAAAAAAGCTATTCAGTACTTTGGAATAAAAGAAGACAATTACATAGAAGTCGCAAAAGAAATATTCATAAAATCAATATATACTTTTAATACATTGGAAGGGAAATTATTGACTGAAGAAAGAAAGACGGATGAAAATAAAGCCAACGCATAACAGCCACACACATTGCCAAGTCGCACCAGCCCAAACTCCAGCCCAAACTCCAGCCCAAACTTGGCAAAGAGTGTGTCTGTCCCAACGCACGACAAAACCGACTGACAAACCAGCGGACGAAAAAGAACACCGAAGCGATAACATCACCTATACGCAAGCAGGGGTTTCGTACTTCGTAGGGCAGGAAA
>JAIUMT010000077.1 GCA_022565415.1 Balneolales bacterium
GAATAAGCAATTTCACTTATTGTGCCGGACTTGTTTTCAATCATCTGTTTGCCTTGCTCAAGGCGTATTCTGCGGATAAGCTGCACCGGGGATTCATCCACGATTTTGATAAGCTTTCGGTGTAAGGTAGCCCGTCCTACATTTAGCATTCCAGCCAGTTTTTCAACAGATAAAGAAGAGTCATCGAGGTTCTCCAGTATAGCTTTTTGAACCTGTTCCAAAAACTGTTGATCCGCCGACTTTAACTTCTCTTTGTTTGCAAAAATGGATGAGGACTGTGACTCAAATCTTGCCTTCAGCAGTTTTTGTCCCCTCAGCATACTTTTAATCCGCGCTTTCAACTCATCCATATCAAATGGTTTGATGATGTAATCGTTAGCTCCGTGGTCGAGTCCGGCAATGGTATCTTCTTTGGTATCTTTACCTGTGAGCAGAATCACGGGGATGAAATTCACCGAGGGGTCTTCCCTAAGCTCCTTCACGAATTCAAAACCATTCATTTCGGGCATCATTACATCACTTATTATGATGTCCGGCAGGTGTTCTATTGCTTTTTCGAGTCCGTCTTTTCCATGCACGGACTCAATCACTTTGTATCCTCCGCGCAGATGGTCGGCTAAAAATTGGCGGAGCTCCAGATTATCTTCCACTACAAGCACCGTTGTGTGGTCTTCTTCGTCGAGCTGGGAGCTGTTTTCAAGCTGGGTGATGTTTTCCCCATCAACCATCACGGGCAATGCGGTCGCGCCGGGGCTGAGGTGCGATTCCTCTTTGACAATAGCATGGGGCAGTAAGTGGGCTTCCAGCGGTAAAGTTACTATAAACGTTGTGCCTTTAGTGAGCGTACTTTCCACACTGATGGTGCCTCCGTGCAGCTCTATCAGGTGTTTCACCAGGGCCAGACCGATACCGGTTCCGTTCTGCAATCGGGAAGTGGAGTTACTGGACTGATAAAACCGATCGAAGATAAACGGCAGTTCATTCTCCGGAATACCAATTCCAGAATCACGCACCTGGATAATGACTTGTTGGTCACCCTGAGCAAGCGTAATTGAAATATCACGTCCATCATCCGTGAATTTGAATGCGTTTGATAACAGATTGGTAATTATTTTTTCAATTTGGTCCCGGTTGAACCACGCATCAATCCGGTCAGGCGTGTGAATGGTATAGGTAATATTATTGCGTGCAGCCAGGGAATTGAAATTCTGAGCAATGGTTTTTACGAGTCCGGCCAGATTGTGACGATTCACCACCAAGTTGTCTCCGGAAGCTTCCAGGCGACTTATGTCCAATATTTCGGTGACCAAAATGAGCAGGCGTCTGGAATTGCGCAGGGCCATCGACACTTTAGATAAATCCTCCTCTCCAAAATGATCGGCATTTTTCTTTAGCTCCTCCAGCGGACCAATAGTTAGGGTAAGCGGAGTGCGCAGCTCGTGCGACACGTTTGAAAAAAACTGCGTTTTGACTACATCCAGTTTTTTTAATTCTTCGGCTTGTTGGGCCTGCATTACAATCATTTGCTGATGGATTCGCCATTTAATAATGCGGTTTCCAATAAGTCCTAATCCCAATACTCCAACAATTAGATATAAACCGTAAGCCCACCAACTGCGATACCAGGGGGGCAAAATGGCAAAATGCACCGAAGCTGTATGACCAATAACATGATAAAGATTGCGCGACTGAACCTCGAAACTATAGGCACCTTCACGCAAATTCGTAAAATCACGATAGGTTTCAGACGTCCAACTCGACCAATTCTCATCCAATCCCTTCAATCGATACCGAAACTCGGTATTCTCGGAAGGAAAATAGGTGGATGCACTCCAGTTGAAACGAATCGCCTGCGTGGTGAAATGAATAGTATTATCCAGTGTCAATTCCGCCGGACCGTATCCGCCCCACAGCAACGAATCACCGCCTAAGGTAATGCTG
Source organism: Balneolales bacterium (assembly GCA_022565415.1). Taxonomy (GTDB): domain Bacteria; phylum Bacteroidota; class Rhodothermia; order Balneolales; family HLUCCA01; genus HLUCCA01. The sequence continues at coordinate 1,942 of JAIUMT010000077.1, forward strand.
CGTACCAAGGTCTGATAAGCATATCGGGGGGCTTCCTGCAAGCTGCGTTCGAATAGGATAGCGTGATTGCGTGTTGTAAATAACGCAGTATGTTCATCCAGGCTGAGTATCTGGTCAATATTACCAAGTTCATCGACCCTGCTGTAAGGACCTTGGCTGAGCCGGTAGTTTCCATCGCCATCAGGAATCATTTCAAAAACGCGTTTAGATCCAAAATCCAGCCATACATGTCCGAGTTTATCTTCTGTAGATGGCCATGCCCGGCGACCATATTCGGGAGGGAAGGCTTCTATAAAGCGGAAGTCTCTAACCATTTGTTGGAGCTCTTCATCAAACCGGAAGAGTCCCTCTTCGGTGATAAAACCGACTTCCCCGGCAATTTTAGTCGTGTAATTGTAGCTGGGTGCTGGTAATCCGTCTTCTTGTGTGTAGTGCAGGGTTTCAACGAGTTCGGGCTGACCTCCGATATCCTGAAGCCTGTCTCTGTATATACCCCAATTGCCTGTTCCGCGCCATAAATCTCCGTGTTTGTCTTCCATCAGCGTGTACACACGTTCGGAAAAATCGACCACCGGAAAGCTCGTAAAGCTACCATCATCATTCAGCCACAATCCTTCAATTCCCTGGTCGAGATAATATACATAGGCCAGTTGCTCATACTTTTCAGATGCGACTATTAATCTGGCAAAAGTATCGCGCAGTTTCGTGATGTTACCATCCCGATAAACAAATAATCCTTCGCGAGCACCAATGAACAGCGTGTTGCCGATGTGAGCAAAATCCCAGATGGCAGTTTCCGGTAGCAATTGCCTCCACGCCTGACCTTCCCAGGTAAATATTCCATCATCGGTTCCCAAAAACACCTGTCCATTATGCTCATAAGCTGAAATCATATCGGCGGAATGATCCTGCGCATCGAGGAGTAGGCGCAGCGGACTGTTATACTCGATGAAATTGACGTTCTTATTGGTAGCAGCCCAGAGATTTCCTCCTTCATCCACATACAATTCGTTGACTCCATTACTGGACAATCCGGTTGACTGGGTTAAATGATATACCAACCTACCGCCCGGAGTGTAGATGTAAATACCATTATTGGTTCCGAAAGCAATGTTTTGGTCTCTGAGCACCACCGCATCATGGATATATGTGTTGCCTCTGATGTCTGAAAAACGGTTTAACGGTCGAACGGCGTCTCCCTCTTTTATAAAAATCGCTTGTGTGGTTACAAAAAGCGTAGCATCCTCTAATTCCAGTACGGCGTTTAAGTGTCTGTTCGTTAAATGTGGGGAAACCGATTGAAGCTTTTCATCAACCAAAGCCAGTAATCCGTTGTTTTGGTCGTTGATATAAAGTGTGCCATCGGAAACCCCGCAACCTGCAAAACCGGGATTTTCCCAGGTAGTTAAAACTTCGTTTTCCCACCGAAATAAGTAGGGATTTGTGCAAAAAAACACGGTATTTCCTACACTTTCAACATAAACACGGTCAAAATTTTGAAGTGATTCAGGGGCATGTGACAGCAAAGATTGGAACTGAAGCTGGTAGAGCGAGTCAGGCGCCAGGTACCCAAAATCAGCGCGTGCACCCACGAATAGGGTTCCTTCTTCATTTTTGGCTAAACCGAATGCTGCCGAACGGTTTGGCGGGGCGATTACATTCCAATTGGTACCATCAAATTGCTGAATACCGAAATTGTTATTACCAAAATACATGACTCCGTGGCTATCCTGGATGATTCCCCAGAACTGTTCGCTCACTTGACGAGAACTGAAAACACTGATCAAAGGCCGTGCTGCGGGCGAAAATGACTGTACGGAGGCATTGTTTGTAAAGCGCCCTTCGTAGTCAGATCCATTTACATCAGTATATATTCCCCCATCAAGCAGGAAGGAGAACATCAGTCCGAAAAAACAAATGGTACCTATCATAATTGGCCAACGCCCTTCAAAATACCATCAACCTGATTCAAGAACAGCCCGGCGGATTTGGTATAGGAGGAATTAACAAAATGGGGATTCAGGCTAATGCCATGAGCAAAAACTGGTACTACCATCACCATACCTAAAAAGTAGCGACGACAATCCAAATTTTTTGACACCTGACTCATTAGCACGTACAATTGGTTGCAATTCAATCTGTGAAAATGCAAAAAAAACTACAAAAAAACACTGTGGCTATCGTAATTCCAATGTTGTCAAGCTCTGGTCTATTAAGAAATTAAGGCTAGACGAGTGAGAAAATACTATTCAATGAATAGTACTTTCTCCAGGATACGTCAATTTAAATCTGATTTTGGCTGAGTTTTCAAAACCGAGATTATTGAGATTGCTTTTTAGCGGTGGGTTGATTCCATCTTTAATAATCGCGTAGAAGTAAAGCGAGTCGTTACTCATGGTGAAATCCGGAACATACTCAAACGTGTACGAGCCAAAGTTATCCTCATCAAAATCGATGTCGGAGATGTTGGCAATAACTTTACCCGTGGTGGTTGATGCTGAGTCTGATACGAAAATCATCATCTCGGTAGAATCAGGATTTTTATTGAAAAATGATTGATTTCAGGTTCTACCCCATATTAGCTGATTGAATACTAACGGGGTATCACTCTTTAGAGTGATATTTACTCCCGTAAATGTAAATTCCGAACCTCTTCCCTCAGTTTTTCAATCTCCTGCTGCTGCTCTTGGATAGCCTTAATCAGCACCGGAATCAATTCAGTATAATTCATTGTTTTATACTCAAGCTGTTTTTCAACTACCGTTTCCGAACCCGAATCCGGACCAGCCTCAGCATCAGCCACAACTTCACTGTATGTATGAAGGTTATTCTGCACAATTGACGGAAACACCTCTTCCACCTCCTGAGCAATCAAACCATAATGCTGACCTGTAGATAAGCGCATTCCTTTATACTCACCATTGCCCCTGAAGTGATAGGTAGCAGGTCTAAGCTGCATCACTGCGGCCAATGCATTCTCGAGCGGACGAATATCCTCTTTCAGGTATAAATCAGAAGTATTATTAAGACTTCCTGTATACGTGAGGTCGCCGTTTACCTGAACCCGGCCGTTAAACCATCCGGCATAATTGTCACCATCGCCATAGGCATTACCCCGAACACCGATATTTCTGCTACCTTCCGGACCCGAAGCGTCACCCGTTATACCAATATTTTCAACCGGTGAATTAAAGGCACGTCCGTTTACTCCAAAGTTTGGCGCGTTAGCAGTAGCCGTTACCCTTCCTTCAACGCCGATATTAATACGAGCTCCTGCGCTGCCTGAAACAACGCCTTCTACACCTAGGTTTCCATTAGCATTTCCAGAAGAGTAGAATCCGCCGGCTATATTAAACGAGCCTGCACCCTCGGCCCCCTCTTCCCCGATTGGTACAATAGTACCATCACCAGCACCTTGCGCTATACCATACACGCCATAATTGAATCTTGAACCAGAAGAGGCCTGACCTTGTACACCACGTCGTGCACCTACAGTTGCACTAGCGTTAACCGTAGAACCTAGTATCCCAATATGCGTACCTGTTCCAGATCCACTTGCTATTCCCTGAACGCCACGTTGTTCACTTGAATTATCTGAATTCGAGATCGCATTGCCCGAAATGCCTGTGTTTAATGCATCTGTAGCTGAGTTGACACGAAGTGTAGCTAAGCCTGTTGGTCCGGATGAATTGATAATGAAGGAGGTGTCACCCTGGGCCGTGTTGATGTTGTACTGAGTTATCGGAGTTTCGCCTACCGACACGCCATCAATTACATTGCGGGCAACCAAAGCATAAGGAACCGACAGCAAACGTGTGGCACCAAGGTCCTCAAATGTACCACTGCCGTCGGTGTCGACCGCGATTCCAACAAAGTAGTTATCATTCGCCCACTCAATTGTCGTAAAATTATCGGATGTTTCTCCCTCTCCAATCACAATCTGAAACAAGCCGACTTGATTTGTGGTGATGGCGTGTGTTTCGGTGTAAACCACATTCCCAGACTCACTGCCCTGAATCACTGTGATTTCGGCCTGGATATTCTGATTGGACAACAAGTCGCCGTTGGCATTTCGCGCAATGGCCTGAAAGTTGAATCCCTGAGGAACTTGCCCGGCATTTGTGACGGTCGAGCGGGATGTAGTTATTCGATTAGACTGTATGCTGACCGGCGATTCGGTCTCTATTATGTGATGCTGAGAATTGGTTTGAGCATGACCATCAACAACAAAAGCGAAAACAAGCAATAGACTAAGTACTGTTGAAGTAAATTTGATATTCATAGAATGATAGAAATTGAATTATTTGATAAGCATCATTTTTTTGGTTGAAACAACCGCGCCATTGGCAATTAGGCGATAGACATACATACCGCTGGCCAGCGACGAGGCGTTGAACTCGATAGTATGTTGTCCGGCCGGTTTTGCCCCTTGATCGATGGTGGCAACCCTCATTCCAATCGAATTAAAGACATCAATTCGGATGTTGGACGTTTCTGGAAGCTCAAAAGCAATCTTAGTTGACGGATTAAACGGGTTCGGGTAATTCTGACTCAAACGAAATGCAGCCGGGACGTTCTCGATTCCTTCGTCGATCGATGTTGATGTAGGTCCAATAAGACCCACACCGCCACTTGATAGCGAAAAAGAACTGTTTGAGAAGTTTCCTGATACCGGTTCCCCGGCACTAAAAGCGAGTTGAATTGACGATCCGCTCACCACACCCGACGAAAACGATATGATTCCCTGGGCGGCAGCCAAACCTGGAGAAAAGAATACAAAAACTACATAGACGACAATATGCACTTGTTTCATAAGCACTTACTTTTATAAGGTTCTTTGGATTTAAACGACATTACAGCATATCGCTATTCCGGCTATTATCAAATACTTAGAACGGGGTAAATTACAAGCAATATAATTGCCACATATGTAACCATAATAATATAGTTCAACTTGTGCTCCATATTGTAGAGTCTTAACATAGGGCGATGCATTGTGATGCATTGTGATGCGTGGACAAGTAAATTCTCTACGTTCTATTGTTGCAACCGTGGCACTTGAAACAATACAACCCCAAGCACCCAACCATATATTGCAACTGTGAAGCTAGAAACAGCATCCTTCAACATTATGTTCTAAACCGCAGGCTTGGAACAGTACCAAAATCAAAAACATTAACCCCGAATAATTTCCAAAACCCGCTCAAACTCATCCTCGTTGATGAGGTGCCCCATACCCGGATAAATCCGCTTATCAACCTTCGCACCGAGTTCTTCTGCTATGCTGGCCGAATCATGCACGCGCTCGACCGGAATGTGAAAATCCACATCGCTGCAACCAATTAGAATTTCAGTGCCAGCAAAATCACCCTTGTAGTGACTTTTCTCAATGCGCGGACCTATAAGTCCGCCACTGAGCACCATAACCCCGCCATACTTCTGCGCGTTGCGACTCACATACTCGAGCGACAAACACGCACCCTGCGAAAATCCCAGAAAGAAAATCTTATCGTTTGGAATATTATTCTGATTCAGCTCGGTGACGACACTTCCGAGTAATTCAAGCGCCGAGTCGAGCCAAGGCTGATTTACATCCCAGTTCTCCATAAAGCTATACGGATACCAGGTCGCGTTCGTGGCTTTCGGAAAAACCAACACAGTCTTGTCGTCTTCCACAATTTGTTGCGCCATTTGCTGCATTCCACTGCCCGAATCCCCTCTTCCATGCACAAATATAATGGCTCGTTCTGCTTTGTCGAGACTCGCTCCGTCGAAAATTATATTGTCGTACTGATGTACTTGCGTTGTCATAATCTGATGTAGCTCGTTATTTGTATTATTTACTCTAATTGTACGGAATATTAGTTGTTTAAACAAACAAATACCAAAACAACACAATTCCCACCCCGTGAACTTTTTATACTTATTTTTAAACTTAAATTGACATCCGACATCTAACGATATTATATGGTCTAGGCGAAAGCTTGAACAATTACTGCTGAAGAATACACGTAACTTTATGTATAGTCTCACACCGACACATGTACTATGCATTGCATGGACACCATCTAATACCTTGTACCAAGCCACCGCTTACAGCATAGCACGATTAAACTAACGACTCACCCAACCCAAAATGAAAATTCTACTTGTAGAAGACGAGTTAAAGGTCAACCGCTTCATTAAAAAAGGTCTTGAAGAAAACGGTTTCTTTGTCGAAGTTGCCTTCGACGGATTGTCTGGAGTTCGGATGGCCTGTACCGGTTTATATGATCTAATTTTACTGGATATCGTTCTACCCAAAGTAAGCGGACTCGAAGTCTGTCAGCAAATCAGAGAAGCATATCAGTCGGTTCCAATTCTTATGCTAACCGCACTCGGTACAACAGAAGATAAAATTCGTGGATTAGACACCGGGGCAGATGATTACCTCACCAAACCTTTCCATTTTGAGGAGCTTCTTGCCCGAATCCGTGCGTTAAGCCGACGGAATAATCTGGAAAGTGACTCCGTTGTAGAACTCCAAGTCGATGATTTGATTATTAACCTCGACTCTAAAGAGGTAGCTAGAGGTCCGAAAGGCATTACCCTCACTCTTCGTGAGTTTCAGTTGTTGGAATTGTTGGCGAGAAACAAGGGAAGGGTTCTGTCGCGCGTAGTAATCGCCGAGAAAATTTGGGATCAATCCTTTGATTCGGGCTCAAATGTAATCGATGTTTACATCAATTATTTAAGGAAAAAAATCGACTCAGGTCACGATAAAAAATTACTACATACCGTTGTGGGAATGGGATATGTGCTTCGCGAGTAACAATTTGTAACGACATTCAGATATGAGGATACGAAACAAACTATCGATTCAGTTCACAGTATTGGTTGCATCCATATTGCTTATGCTGTTTTCGCTGATTTATTACGCATCGTGGAGTCAGCTTAGAGCCAATTTCTACGACCAGCTTCACGATCGAACCGTAACAACAGCCTACATTTATCTAGAGCAGGATGGGTTTTCGAGCGACTTGTACGCAGCTGTGCGCGAGAGATATGTTCGAACACTTCCCCAAGAGATTGGTCAGTTGTACGATATGGAAAACAATATTGCATTCATCGAAGCATCCGATTTTGTTCCCTACGACGAAGCTAAAATTGAATACATCCGCGAGAATTACACCTATCCGAGTTATTTCACATTCAGCAACGGAAGGTGGCAATCGGCTGGCATTTTCTATCCCGACAATCAGGGCGACTTTGTGATCATCGTCTCAGCAATTGACGAAATCGGTCGGGCATATCTCGCTAATTTAGTCTGGACACTGGTTTCTGGTTATCTCATCTCGCTGATTCTATTATTCTTTGCCGGACGATTTTTCGCCGCTCAGGCATTAAAACCCATTCCCAAAATCCTGTCTCAGGTAAATCAAATTTCGCCCTCAAACCTTAACTCTCGCCTCGATATCAGACGAGAAAACGACGAAATCGGCGACTTGGTTCGAACGTTCAACCTGTTTCTGGACCGGCTCGAAGAGAGCTTCAAGTCACAAAAACGATTTGTCGCAAACGCATCCCACGAGCTGCGAACGCCCCTCACCAGCATTATCGGGGAAATTGAAGTTACGCTAAAGAAGCAGCGATCGACGGATGAATACGTTGAAGTGCTTAATTCCATCCGCCAGGATACCTTCACGTTGCACGAGTTAATCACCGGACTATTGAATCTAGCCGAGGCCGAGGCTGAGAAAATGCACGAAATGTTTAAACCTATACGGGTTGATGAAGTCGCGATTGAGGCTGGAATGCTCATTGAGAAAAAGTACCCCGGATCGAAAGTTATCGTCAATTATCTCGGCATAAACACCAGCGGCGACCATTTCATAATTCCAGCAAACAGACCACTTCTTTTTAACGCCTTCGCTAATATAATTGATAACGCAATAAAGTTTAGTCCCGACAATCAGGTCGCTGAACTTTCGCTCGATGCATCCAAAGACACCATATTATTCTCGGTAAAAGACTCTGGAATCGGCATTCCTGAAAATGAAATCGGAAATATTTTCGCCCCATTTTACAGAGCAAAGGATGCGGTTTCGTTTAAAGGGTATGGAATCGGTCTGTCGCTCGTCGAGAGAATCCTAACCATTCTAAAGGGTGAAATTCAGATTAGCTCGGTGCCTGGAAATGGCACAATCGTTACCGTTGCTTTCAAAAAGTAGCCTTTCTTCTCATTCTAATGCGATTTTAATCTCGCACTAATCTGGCTTTAATATCGGCACAGTATCTTCGGAGACGAATTTCATAACTGTCTAAAGCCGAATTATGTCCCTTGAAATAGGTCGATACTCTAAAACCACCCTGCAAACTATCTGTTTGCTAACTCTAATACTTATTACCAACGCGTTTCCAGCCACTTTGCACGGCAAGGATGCGAATCCAGACTCCCTTCATTTGTCATTGAATCAGGCAGAACCCTTGTTTTTGGAAAGAAATATCGTTTTGATGGCGGAGAAACTTCAAATTGATGTAAAGGAGGCTGAAGTTCGTCAGGCCCGGTTGTGGCATAATCCGGAAATCGGCGTGGAGCATCAAATTATTAACCGTGATCGCAGCGGACCGATTGGTTTCACAGGCACCGACAACACCGTTTTCGAAATTGAACAGCTCATTTCAACCGCCGGCAAGCGCGGTCGCACCGTTCAGCTTCTTGAATTGGAAAAAAGTCAGGCAAAGCACCAATTCGATATACTTTTGCGTGAGTTTAAACGTCTTCTCCGCCAGGAGTTTTTCCAACTAGCCTATCTAAATCGAATCGAGGGACTCTACCAGGAACAAATCGACGCACTCGAACGGATTTTGCTAAGCTTCGAAGAACAGCACGAACAGGGAAACATTGCCCAAACAGAGATTATCCGAATCCGCGGACTTCTGCTCGAAATCGAGCAAGAATACAGCTCCGTTCTTAGCGAGCAGCTCGAATCCCAAAACGCACTTACTGTCCTGCTTCAACTCGACAGCCAAATTCCAGTGCCCGAGTTACCAGACGACATCGCATCCACCACCATCCAGCTAACAAATCTGGAACTAAGCGACCTCAACGAAATTGCGATGGCTTCCAGAAGCGATCTTCTTACGGTCCGTTCGGCTTCTGATGTTGCCCGCCAACAGTTACGAGTCGAGCGAGCCGGAGCATTCCCCGATATCGGCATCGGACTGGTTTACGACAAGCTTGATGGCCCAATCGACAATTATTTCGGAGTTACCCTCAACGTTGAAATCCCCCTTTGGAACCGAAATCAAGGTAATATTCAGGCCGCCCGACATCAAATTCGTCAGGCCGAACTGAGCTTAACCCACCAGGAACAGGGCGTTATTAACGATGTTGAATCATCACTAGCTCGCTACAATCGCTCCCTCCATTTGCTAGGCCGCACCGACAGCAGTTACGAGCAAGACTTCTCCATCATTCTCGAGGCCATTCTGACCCAATATCAGGAAGGGGAAATCAGACTGTTCGAATTTATCGACTACTACGAATCGTTTCGGGAAGGAATCATCCGCAATTACACCATCAAAGAAGAATTTCTGAGGGCGGCCGAAGAGCTAAACTTCAGTGTTGGCACAGACGTCTTTCAATTTAATTTCTAAGCTGAATCACTATGATTAATCTACGTTTCAAACCACAATTTGCATCCATTCTTCTATTATCGTTGTTTGTGCTAGCCTGCACATCATCCGAAGAATCGCACATCCAAGACGAGGCGGGATCTTGCCTCTCAGACGCGATGGTCGAACGAGTTTCGATCGATGAGGTAACGCAACTTCAAGCGCATCAGTCACTTGTGTTACCCGGACAAGTAGTCGTAAATCAGGATCGCGTTTTCAGAGTGTATCCGGCAGCTGGTGGAATTATTTCGGATGTGCATGTTCGTCTGGGCGACCGGGTTCACAAAGGACAACGATTAGCCACGGTGCAGAGTCCCGACATTGCAGAGTTCCAACGAGACAAGCGCTCGGCCATTGCGGAGAAGTCACTCGCTGAGCGGAGCTTAAGCCTGGCCCGGTCGTTATACGAGTCCGGTGTGAACTCAGAGCGTGATCTCCAAGAGGCCAAAAACAATCTGGAACGAGCTGAATCAGAATTAGAGCGTTTGCACGAAATGCAACGCACACTAGGGGTTGAGGAAGGTCAGTCGACCTACATAATTCGCGCTCCGGAAGCCGGATTCGTGGTAGAACGTAACATAAATCCCGGATTGAGACTGCGCGCCGGAGACGACCATGTTTTCGAAATATCAGACCTGACCGATGTGTGGGTTGTGGCGAATGTATCTGAAAACGACATCCGAAATGTGCGCACTCAGAATGAGGTTTCCATTTCTATGGTTGCCTACCCCGACCACAACTTCACCGGTGAAATTGTGCGGTTATCCAGCGCTCTCGACCCAAACAGACGAACATTAGAGGCTATTATCGAGCTTCCGAACCCCGA